>JAFYDI010000031.1 GCA_017544835.1 Lachnospiraceae bacterium
AGGGAGCGCCCGATGTGTCATCATCACGGGGATTATCACACGGGGAATCTGATTATAGATTTAGGAAAAGTATGGGTTATCGACTGGCATACAATGGATTTTGAGAGTTTCGGCGATCCGTGGTACGAGTTCAACCGGTTAGACACAAAGTATCCTGAATTCGCAAAAGGACAGATTGACGGATACTTTAATGAGAATATCCCCGAAGAGTTCTGGCGATTGTTTGCATTATATATTTCTGTGAGTGCTATAACATCAATAGTTTGGGCGAAGTATTTTGCGCCGGATGAATTGGATAATATTTTGAGGCTCAACAAGAGTATTCTTACAATCTTTGATGATATGGAGAATCCGGTTCCCAAGTGGTATCGTTAGAAGGTCAAATGAAATAGTAAATTCCGCTTTGAGGCAAAATTGAGCTCATAAGGACCTATATAACAGGAATTTAAAAATTCATATTAGGATTAAATTGTAAAAGAAGGTGCCTACATGCCTATACTTATGGAACTATTCTTAACCTTTGCCAAAATCGGATTATTTACCTTCGGCGGAGGGTATGCGATGCTCTCGATTATTGAGAACATCTGCGTGGAACAGAAAAACTGGATTACACATGACGAAATGATGAATATAACAGTAATCGCCGAATCGACTCCCGGACCGATAGCGATTAACTGCGCTACATATGTAGGCTATAAGAAAGGTAAGCTTCCCGGTGCAATTCTTGCGACTCTTGGGGTGGCGTTACCTTCTTTCGTTATCATCTTCGCCATATCCATGTTTCTGGAAGGATTTTTGGAAATCACATGGATTGCGCACGCGTTTCAAGGTATCAAGATAGCGGTTGGCATACTGATTCTTGATGCGGCAATTAAGATGATTAAGAAGATGAAAAAGAAACCATTGCAGATAGGTATTCTTTTGGCTTCTTTTGCTGTGATAATGCTTATAAATGTGCTGAAACTGCATGTATCATCGATATTGGTGATGCTTACGGCAGCGCTTGTCAGTGTCGCTTTCTTTCTTGCGGAAAAAGGACGTAGAAAGGAGGGGCAGGCATGATATACTTAGACCTTTTGATAGGATTTTTGGAAGTCGGACTGTTTTCTTTTGGCGGAGCATATGCTGCGATACCGCTTATCAGAGACGTGGTGTTAGCACACGGATGGCTGGATGATGAGATGCTTTCTTACATGATAGCTGTCAGTGAAAGCACGCCGGGCCCTATTATGGTGAATCTTGCCACTTATGTAGGCAGCAACAAGGGCGGCTTTCTCGGAGCAGTGATTGCCACGACGGCGGTTATGCTTCCTGCGTTTCTTATTATTCTTTTTATAATGATTCTTGCAAAGAGCCTCCTTAAGAACCCTTACGTGCAGGCGACATTGCGCGGACTTAAACCTTGTGTAATCGGCGTAATTCTTGCGACGGGTATATATATGATTCTCGGCAATTGCTATGTAAAGGCCGAGAGTCGTGTGGATATTACCGCAATTCTCATTACCTGTGGCCTTGCAGTAATATATTTTGGATCAAGGAAAGTAGTGAAAAAAGGCTTGTCACCTATCGGACTTATATGCCTCGCGGCTATAGTCGGCGTGGCGGTTTATGGAATACGATAAGTCGGGCTTTGGGGAGACCTTCGGCAAGGGAAAAGAATTCTTCTTAGGCTAAATATACCCGGACAAAACAGAACATAAATTGACAGGATTTATTTTACAGCTTTCCATAGAATAGAATCATCAAGAAGAAGGAGTATGGCGAATGGAGTGGCTTACCTCAATTCGGAAGGCTATTGATTACATGGAAGAACATCTCGAAGACAATATCAGTGCGCAGGATGTTGCTGATGAGGTGTTTATGTCCTCTTTCTTTTTTCAGAAGGGGTTTGCGGTGATGACCGGGTACGGAATTGCTGAGTATATCAGAAACCGCAGATTGTACCGCGCGGCATCGGACCTTCAGGAAACGGATGATAAAATAATCGATATTGCGCTTCGTTATTGCTATGAAACACCCGAAAGCTTTACAAAAGCTTTTTCACGCTTTCATGGCGTGAGCCCTTCACAGGTGCGGGAAGGCGCACCGATAAAGCCATTTCTTCCTCTGACAATTGAAATTTCTGTTCACGGAGGTAATAAGATGGATTACAAGATAAAAAAGATGACCGGCTTTAAGGTAATTGGTTTTGCAAGGGTATTTGACGGAGAAACGTCGTATATAGAGATTCCTAAGTTCTGGGATGAGATTAGAGATAAATATGCGGACAATGTCTGGAAGGGAAACGCACCTGCAAATGCCATTGAGAAAGCGATTGTAGATAACAACATCGGTGAATACGGTGTTTGTGTTGATGATGTCGGCGAAGGCAAGTTCAGCTATATTGTTGCAGGCGTTTACAAGGGTGGCGAGGTACCTGAAGGGATGACCGTTTATGAGCTTCCTGATTTTGACTGGGCAATTTTTGATTGTTATGGTCCTTGTCCTAAAGCGCTCCAGGATGTGAACACGAAGATCTTTAAGGAGTGGATGCCCGGCAATCCCGACTTTGAGTTCCCGGGCCGTGTGAACATTGAGTGGTACGGAGACGAAGACCCGAGCTCTTCTGATTATCACAGCGCTGTATGGATTCCTGTAAAGAAGAAGTAATTTAGAGGGCGAAGCGTATGGATCAAAGCATTTTAGATTGGCTCTTGGAAGAAATAAATCCCGAGGTAAAGCTCAGAACGTTGAAGGAGTTTGAAAAACTGTCGGATGACGATGAAAGAGTAATTGCTTGTAAAAAGGAACTGCTCGGTAGCAAAATATATGAGCGGGGTCTTAAGAAGTTAAAGAAAGATAAGCCGTGGGATAAGTATGATGCAATCATGGCTTTTGCCGAATGGGGACTCACAAGAGACGATATCGGAAAAGATATCGACAGCGAAGTGTTCGCTCTTATTGAAAGCACAGGCTTCAAAATGCTGTGCGGCGAACCGCTTCTTCTCAGAAACCTTGTTAAGCTGGGGTATTATGATGAGGACATAGTTAAGAACGAGATTGACACAGTTCTTAAGCTCATCAAGGAAGACGGTGGCTTTGGGTGCATCAGCACCAACAAGAAGATTAATAATCCAAGGAAACCGCATAAGAGCTGTGCACGGTATACGGTGGAACATTTACTGCTGGTGGCAGAGCTGCATATACATGGATACAAAACGGAGTGTGAAGATGCATTGGTGCATTATTTTACCAAAAGAAACATCTTCTACCGAACAGACGATATGAAGACGCCCATGGTGGATGTAATGCTTAGCACGTTCTATCCGCCCGATCCCATCAAAATCGGGGCACATCAGATTGTTTATGCCCTACGCGTATTGGGGTGCGCGCCGGAATCGGAGGCTATGCAGGCCGGATATAAGGTACTAAATCAGTATAGGCTGGCTAACGGCAGGTATGTGCTGTCAGCATCCAAAAGTGTGCAGGCATTTAAGGCCGGAAACGTCGGAGAAGAAAACAAGTGGGTAACGCTATATGCTTATATGGCGCAATAATAAATGGTACAGGGGGAAATTTGATTGAATCGAATTCTTGAACAAGCGAAGAAACTATATACTTTGGAAGGCTACACATTTATTCCGGTATCCGGCCATGAAGGTGGTCGGAACCGGATTGTGATTGTCAGCCTTGACGGGGAAAAGAAGTATGTACTTCGTATATCAGCGCTCGGAGACCGAGACGAGAACGATTATCTTGCAGAAACGGAATTTGTGCGCTTCCTTGCTGAAAATGATGCGCCTGTAGCGGATGTAATTTCGTCCGTTAACGGCAGATTGGTGGAATCTATAGAGGCAGACGGAAAAGAGGTTTTTGTCTGCCTGTTTTCTTTTGCCAAAGGAATGCTGCTCGCGGATAATGGCTATCGATACAGGGAAGGAGCGCCGCTCAGCGAGTATTTCTATAACACCGGCAAAGATTTGGGCGCAATTCACAGGCTGTCTAAAGAATACGTGCCGGTTCATTCCCGCCCGGATTACTTCGATAAGTACAATATGACGTATATAGACGGGCTGATTCCCAATGAATACAGTGAATTGAAGAAGGCTATGGCGGAGCGTTTGGAGAAATTCGATATGCTCCCGAAAGACAAAGGTTGCTATGGTCTGGTACATTTTGATTACAGCGATGGCAATTATCATATAGATATGGGTACGGGCGCGATTACGGTGTTTGACTTTGACAACTGCATGAACTGCTGGTATATGTTCGACCTTGCCAATCTCTGGATTCACAACGAAGGCTGGACTAGGCAGGAAACAGACTCGGGCAAACGCTTTGCGCTCATGCAACAGTGCTTCGACCTTCAGCTGCAGGGCTACAAGACCGAAACGGATATTACCGAAGAGATGCTTAAGGAACTGCCGCTGTTTATTGACATGGTATTGATTGAGAATATAGTTGATGAGTTTGAGTGCAGTGCGCGCGAGGGTGAAGAACTTGACTACGAAGATATCGAGGATGCGGCAGAATGTCTCATCGAATCCATACCATATGCCGGGTTCGGAAAAAGCTAAAGCAATAACCGGCGCAACTTTGTTTATAACAGTTCTTGAGGTTGAAAGTCGCGGGTTGTTCGCATATAATCAAGTAAAATATGTTTTTGACAGTAAAGGAGCATAATCATATGACCATGAAATTAGTTAACGCTCAGTAGTCTGAGCTTAAATAAAAGAATCGTAAGCTCAGATGAATCCTAAAAGAAATAACATTAGGAGGAGCAACATGAGCTATATTAAGGCAGAGAACGTACTGCCACAGGAATTAATTAAAACGATTCAGCAATATGTAGATGGAACTATGATTTATATTCCATGCAAGGAAAAACAGGAGTGGGGCAGCACCACTTCCGCTAAGATATTCTTTCGCGAACGTAATGAAAGAATCTATGAAACCTATAAAAGCGGAATGGGACCCAGAGAACTTGCTAAAAGGTTTTCTTTGTCCGAGAAAAGCATTCAGAGGATTCTCAGAGATTGCAGACTAGCAGGAATATAATTTTTCAAAAAGTAACGCTGAATTCAAATGATTATCGGCTGGGCTTATGTCCGGCCGATTGTAATACGGAGACCAAAATGGAATACAACTATTTTGAATTAAGAGAAAAGCCTGAATTAAAGGATATGGCCGCGGACTGGTTCCACAAAAAGTGGGGCGTTCCCAAGGAGGCATATCTTGAGTGTATGGATGCGTACCTTGGCAAAGAAACAGAAAACGGATGGTACCTGTGTATGCTCGGAAATCAGATTGTGGGCGGAATGGGTGTAATTGACAATGACTTTCACGACAGAAAGGATCTGGCTCCCAACGTTTGTGCGGTATATACCGAAGAGGCGCACCGCGGACAGGGCATAGCCGGTAAGCTTCTAAATCTTGTGGTGGATGACATGAAGAAAAAAGGGGTTTCGCCTCTTTATCTCGTGACAGACCATACAGGATTCTATGAGCGTTACGGATGGGAGTTTTTCTGCATGGCTCAGGGAGATGATGAGCCGGAGCAGACGAGATTGTATATTCATCGATGATACGTAGAGTTAATGAAGCACCCCAACCTTATCAGACGTAAGATCGGGGTGCTGTTATATTATGCTGTAATCTGCTTTTTACGATATCGTCCAAAGAAGATACCATCATCAACATAGCTTTCTGTATCCGAAACCCACATGGGGAATTTGCCGGTCGCTAAAGCTGTTTGAGCGTTCAGCATTCCTGTGTGGAAGGAGAGGTGTCTGTACTGACGAAGAACAAGCTCCATTCTCGTATAGATGCATTTTTCGGGTTTTTCATACAGCATTTCATCTGTAAGAGAATCAAGATAATCCATAGTTTTTTTCTCTATGCGGTCAAGGTAAGCCAGAAGCTCTTCATCTGACAAAACAACGCTTGTGGGATTGTCGGGGTTATCCATTCCTTCCTCGTGAAAAGAAGGTTCTTCGTAAACAAAAGGATTGAAAAACCACTTGTCGGCCGAGTGAAGAGCGTGATACGCCCATCTCCAGCAGGGAGCTCCGCAGCAGAGTGCTTCTCTGTCATAGGTTTTAAGGGAAGTGCGGATATTCAGGAAGTTTGGTTTTACAGTGTCTTTAATAATCATACATAGTTCGTTCATGAGAGTTCCTCCTTGTTTTCTTTTGAACACAACTGTATAATATCATCAAAGAAGCTATCAGAATAATTGAAATAAATGAATATAATGTTCAGAAATATTGAATGTTGGTGATGGTATGACAATTACTCAGTTAGGTACGTTCTTAAAGATTACGGAATTGAACAGTTTTTCTGCGGCTGCCGACAGTCTGGGCTATGCGCAGTCTACTGTAACCACGCAGATTAAGCAGCTTGAGGATGAACTGGGATGCGTGTTGTTTGAGCGTCTCGGCAAGACGATTTCGCTCACTTCCTCCGGGGAACGACTGATAGATTATGCAGAGAAAATGCTCCAGCTTGAGAGGGAAATACGACTTGATGTTACGGATGAAGACAATCCCGCCGGTGTTTTGAAATTGGGCGTATCCGAGTCGCTTTGCGTAAGCCGTTTTCCTCAGATTCTGATGGAGTACAATAAAAATAACCCGAAGACTGAGATCAGAATACAGTTCGTCACGCACGAGAATATCCCCGAGCTTTTGCAAAAGGGTGAGCTTGATATGGTATATACACTTAATCCGTTAATCACGGATGAGAGGGTAAATATTCTATACAAGAAGCGGGAGGAGCTGGGATTCTATGCGGCCCCCGAGCATCCTTTGGCCGGTAAAAGCATACGTGAAGAAGACTTGAAGGATGTGCCCCTTCTTTTGACGGGACATAACTGCAATTTCAGGCATATGTTAGTTGAGGATCTTGAGAAAAGCGGTATCTCCCCGAATATAGTGCTGGAAACGAGTAGTAAGGAGATTCTGAAACAATTTGCAGCGGGCGGGTTCGGAGTAGCATTTATACCGGCTATGACAGCGGAAAAAGAAATAAAAGAAAGTAAGCTGAAACGCCTTAACTGGAAGGGAACCGAGTTCCTTATATATTCCCAGGTGCTGATTCACAAGGATAAGCATCAGAATAAGGCAATAAATGGCTTGGCTGATATCATTAGGCGATATGGCGATAACAGATGAGTTTAAGTTTTATAGGAGATAAATAACAATGTTAGAGAGAATGGACGATTTTTTTACTGCCCGTGTGGACGGTTATGATGAACACATGAGGCTGTATGTTGAAGAAGATTCGGAGTTTTATGCTTACACGGCGTCGTTGCTTCCCAAGACAGAGAATGCAACAGTTCTTGATCTTGGATGCGGAACGGGCTTGGAGCTTGAGGCGTTTTTTGACCTTAATCCGAATGCAAAGGTTACGGGAATTGACCTTACAGAAGCTATGTTGAATGCACTTAAAGAAAAGCTGCCCGGTAAAAACATCACTACTATCTGCGGTTCTTATTTTGAAGTACCGTTCGGTGAAGAGGCATTTGATGCTGCGGTTTCTGTAGAATCGTTGCATCATTTTTCGGAAGAAGAAAAGCTTCCGCTGTATACCAAACTCTGTAAGGCATTAAGACCGGGAGGATACTTTGTTCTGACGGACTACTATTGCGACACAGATGATCAGGAAGCTTTCTTTCGCCGTGAACTTATAAGGCTCAGAAAAGAGCAGAATCTGCCTGAAGGCGTTTTCTATCACTACGATACGCCCATGACGGTGGAGCATGAGAAGAAAATACTTCTGGCAGCAGGTTTCTCGAAGGTGGAAGAAATCGGCACCTGGGGCACAACCCATGCACTCAAGGCAGAAAAATAAGAAGATGGACGGGGACACTTTTTGAAGGAAAACAGTATGATTACCAAAAGAACAAGCATTATAAGACTAATGGTCTGCCTTGCGGCGTTAATGTTTCTTTTTTCACTGGCAGTTTTAGCGGCGGCTGTTGTCTTCTTTTTAATCGAAATGTTAATCTATTGGTTTTACAGAAAGAAATAAATAGGTTATCCTAAATATGTTGAACTTTAGTAATGCTTAGGAGGAAATGGAGTATGACCAAGAAAATAATCGGATGGGTTCTTGTAGTAATCGGACTGTTTATGTTGTTCAAGATGGTAAGGGTAACATCATTTGGCTTCTATCGAATCGGAAGAATGAGCACATCCGCTATCATTTTGGTGCTTCTTGTGCTGTCGGCAATTGCGGTAATCGTTAAAAAGAATAAGATTACATTCGGAGCCCTGATAATGTCTCTTGTACTTCTTGTTCTGTCGCTTATTCTCGGAACCGAGTTACATTTTATGTATGTAACACTTGTAGATATTTTACTTGTACTGATTCCCACGATAGTCGGAACGGCGCTCCTTATAAGATGTTCTTTTGAAGACAGAAAGAATAAAGACAGCGGGACTCCTGAATAGAGCATAAGAACTTATTGAGAGATGGGGAGAGTGGTATGAAAAAGATAGGTTTGGTAGGCGGGACAGGACCCGAGTCTACCCTTATGTATTACAAAGAATTAAACAGTAGAGTCGATACGATTACGGGCGGTAAGGCTATGCCCGACGTTGTAATCGACAGTGTCAATTTCAGAAGAGCCTGGGATTACGTATCAAACGGTAATTATGATGAGCTTACGGATTACCTTGCGGAGAAGGTTGAGAACCTTAAGAAATCCGGTGCTGAGATAATCACCCTTACGGCAGGAACCATGCACATCGTATACGATGAAATTGTGGAGAAAACAGGCGTCAATCTTATCAGCATTCCCAAGGCCGTATGCGACGAAGTGGTTTCAAAAGGCATTAAGAAGGTTGGCCTTTTAGGCACAGTCTTTACCATGGAGAAGGACTACATGAAGAAGGACCTTCTTTTAGCCGGGGTTGAAGTGTTTGTGCCCAAGAAGGCTGAACGGGACCTTTTGGCCAAGAGACTTCTTGAGGAGCTTGAACTGGGAATCGTTACGGAAAGCACCTATCACGAGTATGTAGATGTTATTAATCGCATGAAGGATGAACACGGTATTGAGGCGGTAATCTTAGGCTGCACAGAGCTTCCGCTTTTACTGAATGCCGACAATTGTCCCGTAACATGTCTCGACGCTGTCGAAATCCATATAAAGAAACTTATTGAATTAGCTTTATAAAGAGAGATTGGAGAATGGTATGAAATTATTTATTATTACCGGCTGTTGTGGGTCCGGTAAATCAACTATGAAAGATGCTTTGGCTGCAGTACTCGACTCTGACAAGTACGCCTGCATCGACAATGACGAAGTCGGTTTAAACTGGTGGGATTATGTGGGAACCGACCACGAACATAAGTACAAAGATGACACCCTTGCAAAAGCCGTAGAAATGGCAGGCGGCAAGGATATGGTATTCGTATCCTGCATCAACCCTCAGGATTACTACACAATGGCCGAGGTCCCGGAGTGCGTTGAGAATACGTATTTTACCGTTCTTTGTCCTGCTGACGAAGAAATCGTGAGAAGACTTAAAGCAAGGCCCGCCGAGCGCGGATTTACTTCAGACGAAAAGATTGCGCCCCACGTAGAGTTTAACAAGTGGTTTAGAAGAAACAAAGGAAAGTTCCAGCTTTTTATCGACAACACTAACCAGACGGAAAAAGAAACCACTGAACTTATAGCAAATTTTGTCAAAGCCAACACCTGATTCGGGAGATTTGAAGGGGTAAGGTATGAAACACAAGCGTTTAAACCGCGATGGATGGGGATTTACTTACTATCCGTATTATCAGATGAGAATAGATGACGAGCTGTTCCACGGAACAGCTTGTCTTATTAAGATGACCGATGGAGAGGCAAATTATTGGGAGACCCCTAAGGCCGGAAGAATACAGGTAACGGGGGCAGGTATGAGCTGGCTTGAGCTTGTGCCTGATGATACTCACAGAGTAATTACAATCATGTACTTTCCCGAGGAAATGCACGATGCTGAGAGGCATAATTATCCGATTCCCGCAGATAAGAGGTATCAGCCGTCCATCTACTACGTGGATATCACCGAAGGAATCGAGTACGACGAGTACGGCATAACCACGTACATAGACAAGTATCTTGATGTAATATTCACGCCCGAAGGCGATGTCAAGATTGACGATCGAGACGAGCTTGACGCAGCATATGCTTCCGGAGAATTGACCCGGGATCAGTATGATGCCGCTTTGCAGGAATGCGACGACATTTTGAAGGACTATTGTGAGGACATTTCGAAGACCGATGCGTGGTGCGCCAAGATTAGGGAAATGGTTGAAGAAAGAATCTCTGCCGGTGAGCCGATTAAGCTTTGCAAAGAAGTGACAGAACTTCATAACAGTAAATTGTACAAGACGACCACCCGCTTTGTAGAGCAATCGCAAGATATCCTCGGCGACAGGCTGGTCGGAATCTACCTTCATGGTTCAGCCGTCATGGGATGTTTCAATCCCGACAAGAGTGACATTGACCTTATTGCCATTGTAGATTCTCCCATATCCGACGATGTCAAAAGAAAATGCATGGACATGGTCGTAGCTCTCAACGAAGACGCCCCCGCCAAGGGAATCGAGATGAGCATCGTAACCAAGGCAGTATGTAATCCTTTTGTATATCCTACACCTTTTGAGTTGCATTTCTCGGCTATGCACATAGGATGGTACAGAGACAATCCTGAGGACTATGTCAAAAAGATGAACGGAACCGATGAAGACCTCGCGGCGCATTTTACGATTATCAAGAAGCGCGGCAAGTGCTTGTGCGGCGCTCCCATAGATGAAGTCTTTGGGGAAGTGCCGAAAGCCGACTACATGGACTCTATCCGTAACGACATCGCCGATGCCGAAGAAGATATCATAGATAACCCTATGTATATTATTTTGAATCTTACGAGAGTACTTGCATACAAGAGGGAAGGCCTCATTCTTTCGAAAAAAGAAGGCGGCGAGTGGGCACTTAAAAATCTGCCCGAAGAATATTACGCACTTATACAAGAAGCTATGCGTGAGTATGCAGAGGGAACACCCGGCACATACGATGAAGAAAAAAGTAAAAAGTATGCCGGATACATGTTGGGTGAAATCGGCATAGAATAAACCGATATAAGGTAATCAATGGAATCTTTTGAACTGATAAAAGACAAACTGAATAAACTGTTTAAAGAATGCGGGCTTGGAGATATTACTCACGACATCACTCCCGTTTCAGGTGGTCTTATGCACAAGATGTACAGAGTCGAGACTGCCGAGGGTGCTTATGCCGTTAAATGCCTCAATCCCGAAATTATGAAGCGTCCGGGAGTTATGGATAATTATGCCAAGGCTGAGCACTTTGAGAGGATTCTTGAAGAGAATGGACTGCCTATAGTTCCCGCTATTTCTTTCAATGGCAAGAAAATGCTCGAGAGTGACGGGCAATACTATTATATTTTCAAGTGGCAGGAAGGAAGCATCACCGACTTTAACGATATCAAAAAGGAACAGTGCCTGCAGGCGGGCGAGTTACTGGGACGCATTCATGGCATAGATTCCATAAGCGTTGAAGCGGAAGAACCTGAGCTTAGCAACATCGATTTCAAGGCATATTTAAAGTCAGCGCAGGACAAGGAAAGCCATATCGCCGGGCTTTTGTCCGATAATTATGAACTGTTGAATACAGCACAGAATAAGCTCAATGCCGCTCGTAAGAATCTTCCGTCTATACGCGTTATAAGTAACGACGACATGGACCCCAAGAATATTATGTGGCATGAGGGCCGCCCGCATGTTATCGACCTTGAATGCCTGGATTACGGCAATCCTGTTTCGTCCGCTTTAAGTCTTGCACTCCAATGGGCGGGAACCGTCACCGAGAATTTTAATAAAGAAAACCTTGAGGCATTCTTTACAGGATACCTCAAGGCTTATGATAATGGTTTCAGAGCTTATGATAAGCTTATAGGAATTTCGTACACTTGGGTTGAGTGGCTTGAGTACAACATCAGGCGAGCTCTCGGTATGGAAGGCTCCGCGCCCGAAGATATTAATCTTGGCGAAGAAGAAGTACGAAACACCATAGGAAGGATTAAGTACTTAAGTGAGATTGAGCAGGAAATCTGTTCTGTTTTTAAGAACCTCCCTGCGACTGCCCCCAAGGTATAAGCCTCACGCTTTATTTTTCTTTAAATACTCAAGATTTTTATCAATCAGTTCAATTCTCTGTGCCACACATTCAACAGAGCGAAGCGGATCGGAAGGAGTATTGAACACATAATCTATAAGTTTATCGATTGTCGTGGTGGCAACATGCATTCTTGTGTCGGAAGAAGCGTAGTAGATGAAGACTTCATTCTTGTCATTGACTATCGCACCGTTAGTGAAGCATACATTTGATACGTCGCCGACGCGCTCGTTCCCACGGGGCCCGATTAAGAGACCCGAAGGCTCTGCGATAACCTTTGAAGGGTCGTTTAAGTCAGTGGCAAAAGCATAAATTACATATCTTAAGCCGGCAGCAGTATTGCGAACTCCGTGTGCGATATGAATCCAGCCGCGGTCCGTTTTAATCGGTACAGCGCCGGCACCGTTTTTGACCTCTGTGATAGTGTGATACTTTCTGATAGAGGTCATTTTTTCTTCATCGATGACTGCATGAGTGATGTCGTCACATAAGCCAAAGCCTATACCGCTTCCCGAACCCGTATCGATAAAATCGTCCATGGGACGAGTGTAAAAAGCATACTTACCGTTCACAAATTCAGGGTGCAAGCACACGTTTCTCTGCTGGGGAGAGCGAAGTGTCACAAGGTTGGGGAGTCTTTCCCAATTGACTAAATCCTTGGTCCTGACAATTCCCGCCGAAGCAACCGCCGCAGACAAATCGGGGTTACTCTCATCCTTTCTCTCGGAGCAGAACACGCCGTATATATATCCGTCTTCATGTTTGGTAAGACGCATGTCGTAGACGTTGGTTTCTTTTTTGTCCGTATCTTCAAAGAGAATAGGCTTCTCAAAGAACTCAAATCCATCGATACCGTTATCCGACTCAGCCACGCCAAAGAAAGATTTTCGGTCATCACCCTCTATTCTTGCCACGAGGTAATACTTGCCGTTAAGGTAAATAGCACCCGAGTTCATCACTGCATTTATACCGAGACGCTTCATAAAATAAGGATTGGTCTCGGGATTTAAATCATACTGCCAGAAAAGCGGAACATGATCCCTTGTCAGTACAGGGTTCACATATCTTTCGTAAATACCGTTATAGAAGCTTTCGTCCACATGATTCTTCTTATGAATCAGTTCTTCGTATTTCTTTAACTCTTTGTAGTAATTCTCATGAAACATAAAGTACCTCCAAACGGCTTAACATAGAATTATGTTATTCATATTATAGCACTCGTAAGACGCTCGCTGTAGGGCAAAAGAAGATTTTTGAGTAACATGTCACACATATGACATGTTATAATAAGTATCATATATTTGGAGCTTACGAATATGAAAATCGATCGATTAATAGGCATACTGTCCGTTCTTTTGCAAAAGGACCAAGTGACTGCGCCGGAGCTTGCCAAGCAGTTCGAGGTATCAAGAAGAACAATAAACAGAGATATAGAGGATTTGTGTAAAGCCGGTATTCCGATAGTGACCGCTCAAGGCTTTGGTGGCGGTATCAGCATTATGGATGGCTATCGCATGGACAAAACGCTTCTTACATCGCGAGATATGCAGATGATTCTTGCAGGCTTAAGGAGTCTTGACAGTGTAAGCGGCAGCGGATACTACGGGCAGCTTATGGAGAAGATTCAAGCGGGTTCTTCGGAATTTATAAACGGCAGGGATTCTGTCTTAATTGATCTTTCTTCGTGGTATAAAGATACATTGGCTCCGAAGATTGAACTAATTCAGGACGCTATAGAACTGAACAGGAGGCTAAAGTTCCACTATTACTCGCCAAAAGGAGAGACGGAAAGAGAAATAGAGCCTTACTATCTGATATTTAAATGGTCCAGCTGGTATGTGTATGGTTTCTGTTTGTTACGCAAGGAATTCAGAACGTTTAAACTTAATAGAATGGACAAGATTATTCATGCAGATTCTTTTGACAGGAGGCAGGAAGTTCCGATGCCAAATCTTGAGAGTGATGAGATTTTTCCCGAGACAGGAATAGTAAAGGCTGTTTTTGAACCGGGCATGAAATGGAGAATTATCGAAGACTATGGTGTTAACTCATACACGGAACTTCCGGATGGAAAACTCCTCTTTGAACGAGGCTACACGGATGATGAAAACCTGATATCCTGGCTGCTTACATTTGCCGACGAGGTAACAGTGACAGAACCTCAAAGCATAATAGACAAACTTACCGAAATCGCAACTAACATTTCAGACAAATATAGGAAGGTATAACCTAAATGAACAAAGAAGCTATGTACAAAGAAATAAACGATAAATACGAGGAATTAAAATCAGCTCTTGAGGGCGATGACTTAGATAAAATCAGAGAACTTACTCTGGAACTTCATGCTATGGTTCACCCCGCGGAAGTATCGGGAAGAACTGATAAGACAGTTGCTGACATAGTACTCGATTACGTTCTGGAAGGACACCAAAATGAACTTGTTCCGAGAGAAACCTGGGACACGGATTTACATTATGCGGGCACCAAGACCGTTCCTATCTGCTGGCAACTCTGGCATACATACAGAATAGAAGATCTGGTCAGCAACATACTCATGGCGAACGGACACCAGATTTTCAACGATGAGTGGCTTAAGAAGATTAATTCTTCCATAACAGATACCGGCAACGCTTTAGAGCTTGATGAAGTGATTGCATGGGCCAAAGACATTAATGTTCAAGAACTCAAGAATTACATGATTGCAGTAGGCAAAAATACCAGACAGATTTTGTCAAAACTTACGCTTGAACAGATTAAGTCCATGGTTCCGGAGGAATGGGTCATGAGAATACTTGAGGAAGGCGGAGTAACAACGGATTTCCGCTCTGTATGGCTCCTGGTATTCTGGGGAAGACTGACAATCGGTGGGATGATTCTTACACCCATGACATCTCATCACATGATGCACCTTCCCACAAGCATAGATAAGATTTTGGGTTAAACAGGGAGACAAATTTATGAAATATGAATGGATAGACGAATATCTGATGAGTAAGGCAGGTGTAATCCGAGACCTTCAGAAAGAATGGAACTGGGTACGTTACAAGCTCGGAAGCAAGATGTTTGCCGCAGTGTGTCGTGACGACAACACAAATGAGCCTTACTACATCACAATGAAACTTGAGCCTATGCAGGCAGAAGCGCTTCGCCGTGAATACGAAGACATAATTCCCGGATACTACATGAATAAGGTCAATTGGAATTCGGTGAAGGCTGATGGTAACGTTCCCGACGACCTTCTTAAGAATATGCTCGATGATGCCTACACTATAGTGCTTGAGTCCTTCAGCAAGAAGAAACAGGCGGAAATTCTTGCATCCGAATCACTTATCATTGATACCCGCTGCGGACTTCACTGCTACAACTGCGAATACAAAGAACCCTGTAACTGCGGCGGTTGTATCGAGACAAACGGTAATCCTTTCCACGGCGAATGCCCTGTGGCAATCTGCTGTCAGGAGAAAAGGCACATGCACTGCGGAGAGTGTGCAACGTTTCCGTGCGAGCTTCTTTTGCAGTATACCAACGACCCTGAGCAAGGAGACAACCCGCCGGGACTCAGAATTGAACAATGTAAGATTTGGTGTGCAAGGAGTATTAAATAAAAATGGTAATTGAGAGTGCTTTTGCAGATGCAGAAGCACTCTTTTGATGTTATAGTTTTGTGGGAGGGGTAATTATGAAATCCATTAACCAAATTATTATCGTCGAAGACGACGCCGACTTAAACAGAGGTCTGTGTAAGGCGCTCAAGGAAGAAGACAGAAATATAGTATCTTGCGAGAACCTTAAAAGTGCAAGGGAGCAGATTGAACTCATGCCCCCGGCATTGGTGTTGCTTGATATTAACCTTCCCGATGGAAATGGACTTACGCTTCTTAAAGAGATTAAAGAAAACTATCCTGAGACCGCCGTTCTTATGTTGTCTGCCAATGATACGGATGCGGATGTGGTGAAGGGTCTTGAGATGGGCGCGGATGATTATGTGACGAAGCCTTTTTCACTTAGCGTGCTTCGTGCAAGAGTCAATACGAGGCTCAGAAGCGTAGGCGGCAATGAGTCAAAAGATAGAATCGTCACGGGCATGTACGACTTTGACTTTGAAAAAATGATTTACAAAGTAAGGGGCACTGAAGTGTCTCTTAGTAAGATAGAGCAAAAGCTATTAAAGATTCTTGTGTCCAATAAAGGAATTACCCAGGAACGTGGCAAGCTGGTGGACAGACTCTGGACTGATGGCGCCGAGTATGTGGATGAGAATGCTCTTTCAGTTACCGTAAAACGTTTGAGAGACAAGCTTGATGACAAGGATCGTATCAAGACGGTTTACGGTATCGGGTATGTGTGGGTGAAGGATGATGAATGACATCGTATTATACATCGGTATAGCGGCAGCAGTGCTGGGAGTCGGCTCATTTCTATGGAGCCGTATCAGTACCAAGAAGACGCTTGACCGGGTTGAAGAACTTATAGATAAGGCCATAGATGGTGATACTTTTCAGGAAAGCTTTTCTGAAGAAAGGACTTCCCGCCTTGAGACTAAGCTCACCGAGTACCTGCGGGCTTCGGGCGTATCGGCACTTAACGTTAAGAATGAGCGCGACAAGATTAAGACACTCATTGCCGACATTTCTCACCAGACAAAGACACCTATCGCGAATCTTGTGCTTCACAGCGAGTTGTTAAAAGAATCCGACTTAAACCCCGAGCAGGAAGAATGCGTAGATGCAGTCTTAAGAGAGAGCGACAAGCTTCGATTTCTTATAGATGCGCTGGTTAAACTGTCACGCCTTGAGAACGGAATCTTAAGCCTTAACCCTGCCAAAGAAAGCGTTTCTTCAATTGTTACGGAAGTTGCTGCCGAAATGAATAGTAAGGCTGACAAAAAGGGACTTTATATTAAGACCGATTTGCCTGATGGGGACGTTTCGGCTTCTTTGGACAGAAAATGGACTGCTGAGGCTCTCATCAATATAGTGGATAACGCTGTCAAATATACTCAGACCGGCGGAATTACGCTAAGTGTCAAAGACTATGAGATGTTTGCCTGCATCACGGTTAAAGACACGGGTATCGGAATTGCCGAGGAGGATATCCCTAAGATTTTCGGAAGATTCAATCGCCTTGAGTCTTCAAGAAACGAGGAGGGTGTCGGTATAGGACTTTACCTTGCAAGGGAAATAGTTAAGCTTGAGGGTGGCTACATGAAAGTGTCATCTAAGCTTGGAGAGGGCTCTGAATTTGCTGTTTTTCTTAAAAAATAGCAGAATCTTTCAAAACTGACATAATTTAAATTTATTTTTGAAAGATTCTTGAAAGAATCGGGTGAGATAATCTGTATGTGGAAGGGAACTTCCCATGCAGATTATTTTAATTTAGGAGAAAACACATGAATATACTTGAGGCAAAAGGGTTAAAGAAAATATACGGAGAAGGAGAAAATAAGGTAAACGCTCTCAGAGGTGTTGACCTTGAAGTTAAGAAAGGCGAGTTTGTTGCCATCGTCGGAACTTCCGGAAGCGGCAAGTCAACGCTTCTTCATATGCTCGGCGGTCTCGACCGTCCTACGGAAGGCGAGGTAATCATAGAGCAAAAGGACATTTCCAAGCTCAAAGACGAAGAGGTGACAATCTTCAGAAGAAGAAAAATCGGTTTCATTTTTCAGGCATTTAATCTTGTACCGGTATTAAACGTATATGAGAACATAGTTCTTCCGATTGAACTTGACGGAGCCAAAATCGACAAGGACTTTGTGGAAGAAATCATCAATACACTTGGTCTTTCCGGCAAAAAGGAAGCGCTTCCGAATCAGTTGTCGGGTGGCCAGCAGCAGAGAGTTGCCATCGCAAGAGCGCTTGCTTTCAGACCTGCGATTATCCTTGCGGATGAGCCTACCGGTAACCTTGATTCCAAGACCGGTCAGGATGTTTTAAGCCTTTTAAAGGTCTCCGCCGAGAAATTCTCGCAGACCATCGTAATGATTACTCACAACGACGAAATAGCTCAGCTTGCAGACCGAATTATCAGAATCGAAGACGGTTGCATAGTATCCAAGGGTGAAGGGAGATAGGAAAGATGCGTGTAAATAACAGAAAATGCGTGCGCCGCATCGGAGTCAGAAGCCTCCTTACCAACAAAAGAAGAAACATCATAGCCATCGCGGCAATTGCGCTCACAGCAATTCTTTTTACAACATTATTTACCATAATGATGTCCATCAGCTCTACATATGAGACCAATAGTTTCAGACTGCTCGGCGGATATGCACATGCGACCTTTAAAGATGTTACCGATGAAGACATTGCCAAGCTTACATCCCATAAGCTGATTAAAGAATATGGTGAGAGAATTGTCCTCGGAGTATCGGCGGAGGCTCCCTTTACCAAGCGCTCAGCCGAAATCAGTTACATGAATGACAATGATACAAAATGGTCATACATAAAGCTCAAAGAAGGTCATCTTCCCACTTCAGGCAAAGAAGTAATCATGGACACCGAAGCCTTAAGGCTTCTGGGTGTTGAGCCTAAGCTCGGCGAAGAGATAACTCTTTCTTTTAACATTCTCGGATTCGAAGACGAGAGCGCCATAGTATTGGATACTTTCACTCTTGTAGGTTACTGGGAGTTTGATCAGTTGTGTCCCGCTCACTTCATAAATGTTTCCAAAGAATACGCAGATGAGTTTGGAAAGATGATTACGGAAAAAGGCTACGAACCTTTAAGAGCCAATCTTGATGTAATGTTTTCCTCTTCCGTAGACATAGAAGGCAAGATGTGCCGAGTTGCCGAGGAAAGCGGATTTACATTTTCGCAGCCCGAAGCAGATAACTATATAAGATTTGGTGTTAATCCGGGCTATACATTTGCAAAAGGCTCAGATATGTTCACACCCGCTACAATTGCTTGTATTCTTGCTTTTGCAGTGCTCGTTATCTTTACAGGTTACCTGATTATCTATAACATTTTCCAGATTTCGGTGGTGGGAGACATTCGTTTCTATGGACTTCTTAAGACCATCGGCACCACATCAAGACAGATAAAGAGAGTCATTAGGATTCAGGCGCTGGCTTTGTGTGTTATCGGAATTCCGCTGGGAATCTTACTCGGATACGGTCTCGGCGCAATCCTTATGCCTGTAGTCATTAGAATGAGCACCATGTCGGCCGATGCCATAACCATAAGCACATCCCCCGTAATATTTGTTGCTTCCGCATTATTTGAAATCCTTACGGTTATAGTTTCAACTGCCAAGCCCGGCCGACTTGCCGCCAAGGTATCTCCCGTCGAGGCAGTCAGATATACCGAAGGTAGTGGTGTTAACGGAAAAAGAAAGACTACCAAAGGCGCCAAAGTTATTTCAATGGCCATCGCCAACGTTGGCAGGAACAAGAAAAAGACCGTGCTTGTATTTATTTCTTTGGCCTTTGCACTGGTAATACTTAATTCCGTGAATCTTTTCGTAGGCGGTTTTGACAGAGAAAGATGGATTGCAGCTACCGATGCAACCGACTTTTTGGTAGCCAATACTCAGTACTTCAAATTTAACGGCGCAAGTCGCAGTTCCATCAGCACAGAAGAGATTGAAGCCATCAAAGAAAACACAAATGCTTCATTATGGGGAGAAGCTTACGAAGTAACAGGATACACTGTATACAAGGCAAACGAAGCGCAGTACCGTGAATATGTCGATAGCGTACCGGGAGGACAGCCCTACCAAAAGCCGCAGGAAGATGGAGGATATTACTTAGGCTCATTTATTGAGGCAATTAATCCTGCTTTGACAGAATCGCTTAAGGTATATGAAGGTGATATAAGCCTTTTAAATGATAAAAGCGGAAGATATGTTGCGCTTTTATCTGATGATGAATCTTACAAGTACCTTAAGGACGATCCCAACGCCTTCAAGATAGGAGACAAAATCACATATGGCAGACCCGAGACGGTGCTGACACTGGATAAGAGAACCGGTGAGATTCCCGGCGAAGGCGTTATCTACGATGATAATATCGAAGAAGAATTTATCGATGTAACCGAGTGTGAGTTTACAGTATGTGCGTACGTAGGTGTTCCCATTTCTTTAAGCCTTCGCAAAGGTTCCTTCGGAAAAGACGGGGTTTTAGGCGCAGATACAGCCAAAGAAGTATTCGGTGACAGCGTAGTTCCTATGTTTGTAGCATTCAACACCGACAGCGAAGCCGATGAAGCCGCAGCTGAACAGTATTTAAGCAATCTCTCCAAGGAATCCGCAGGAGAATTGGAATACGAGAGCAAGGAGATAAAAAGAAAGGAATTTGAAGATTTCAAGAACATGTTCGCTATTTTCGGCGGCGTGCTTGTGGCAATTATCGGAATGGTAGGCGTGCTCAACTTTATAAATGCCATCATGGCAGGTATTATTGCACGAAAGAACGAAATAGCAGTGCTTCAGGCAATCGGAATGACCGGCAAGCAGGTTAAAGAGATGCTTGTCACGGAAGGCTTGATATATACAGTCGGAGCCGGAGTAATAGCACTTGTGCTGTCTGCGATGCTTACACCCCTTTTAAATGCGACTATTGAGAATATGTTCTGGTTCTATTCGGGTCATTTCTCAGTCACTCCCGTGCTCATTATGATTCCGATATTCGCACTTGTAGGCTTCCTCATTCCTGCAATTTCATACAAAGGACTTACTAAAGTAAGCGTGGTCGAAAGAATCAGAGAACTGGGTTAAAGACAACAAAATAGCGTAAAACATACCAAGAAAACTCCCGAAATGATACGAAACCGATATCGTCTCGGGAGTTTCTTTAATAATTTTGTAGCAAGTGCCGTGGTAGAATAAAGCCCTAGGGGAAGGATTTATACTATGAGACACAGGAGTATCAAAGGGGAGATTCCGACAGGGCTCCCGGGAGGTTTCTTTATATACGAAAACGGCGGAAATGACAAGATTCTTTTTGCCGATGAAAACGTAATTCGTCTGTATGGGTGCGAGACTCTGGATGAGTTTTTGGAGTTCACGAATCATTCTTTTGCCGGCATGGTGCATCCCGAAGATTACAATAAAATACAGAATCAGATTCAGGCGCAGACTATGTTCGGCGAGAAGCGTCATGACTATGTCAGATACAGGATTGTCACCAAGGATGGCTCTACCCGTTATATAGAGGATTTTGGACATTTGATGCACGGAGAAAACGGCAAGAGCTTTTTCTACGTGTTTATTGTGGATGTAGACAGAAACGAATATTTTAACCGAAGCAGGAATTCTTATGCCGAGGCTGAAATCCTTTCCATGAATAACGAGACCGATCCGTTAACGGGTCTTTATAATATGTCGTTCTTCTATCAAAGCGTTCAGCGGCTTCTTGTCTCACCCAAAGAACGCAGGAAGCAAATATCTATAATTCATTTCGATATTCCTAACTTTAAACTGTTTAATGAAAGAAACGGCTTCCGCCTGGGTGACGAGCTTTTGTGCGACCTTGCCAAGATAATAAAAGAAGAATTCAGGGATGAGATTTCCTCGCGATTTTCTGACGACCACTTTGTGGTATGCGCAAAACTTCCCAAAGAAGAGGTTATCGAAAAGACCGAAGCAGTTTATAAAAGGTTACTTCTTTTGGAAGACACCGCGAAACGTGTAAGAATCAAGGCGGGAATCTATTATATGGACTGGCGCGTTGCTGAGATTGGTCTTGCCTGCGATCATGCGCGACTTGCCTGTAACAGTATTAAGGGCAGGCACGATGTGTTTTATTGCGTATACGATGAAATGCTACGCGAGAAACTTCGTAAGCAGCAATATGTGTTGGATCATGTAGACGAAGCAATCGAGAATAACTATATTAAGGTGTATTATCAGCCTGTTATCAGGGTTAGGACCGGAGAAATATGCGGGTATGAGGCTCTTGTCAGATGGGTAGACCCGAAGTTCGGCCTTCTTTCGCCGGGAGATTTTATCGAGACGCTTGAACAGTTCCACCTGATTCATAAAATCGACCAGTGTGTGCTTGAACAGGTTTGCAAGGACTACAACAAGATAATCGAGAACGGTGAACCCGTGGTGCCTGCGTCTATAAATATATCAAGGCTCGATTTTGAACTTTGCGACATTTCCACGATTATTGAGGAGACGCGAAAGAAATACAAAGTTCCGCGTGAGATGCTCGATATTGAGATTACCGAGAGCGCAATGAACGATAATGTCGGTCATATCAAGAGCGAGTGCATTAAGATGCGTAATCTTGGATATCAGATATGGCTTGATGATTTCGGAAGCGGGTATTCGTCGCTTAATTCCCTTGCGGAGTATTCTTTTGACGTTCTTAAGCTCGATATGGTCTTCTTAAGAAGTTACGACCACAACACCAAGACGGGAACGCTCATGAATTTTATTGTGGAGGGGGCTCGAGGAATGGGTATTATTCCTCTTTGCGAAGGTGTTGAGACAATTGACCATTATAACTTCTTAAGAGAAATCGGTTGCGAAAAGGCGCAGGGATACTACTTCGGTAAGCCGATGCCTATGGAAGAAACCAGAAAGATGACCAAGGATAAAGGAATGAAGTACGAAAAGTATAAGTTGTAATAAACTGTTATAATGGAAACGCAAAAGAAGTTGCTCTTTCGTGGCGGCTTCTTTTTCTGCATTTTGGAGGTATTAAAATTTCATAAAGTTGTTCCTTATCACGTGGTTGTGTGATACAATACACGCAGTATTGAAAACTACATTGGATAAAATTTAGTTTGAAGAGGAAGAAGGAACAGAGAAATGGTTAAAATTATCGCAGATTCGGCATGCGATTTGAAGGATTATCCGGGTATTGTATTTGAGACGGTTCCGTTAACGTTGTCGACGGAGGAGCGTACTTACACAGATGATAAGGGTTTGAATCTTCATGAAATGCTGGATTATTTCTACGCTCATCATGGACGCTCATACACCGCATGTCCGTCTACACAAGCTTGGCTTGATGCTTTTGACGGGGCAGATGAGATTTATGTTGTGACTATCACAAGCGGTTTGTCGGGAACTTATAACAGCGCTTGCGTGGCAAGAGATCAGTATGTTGAATTGCATCCCGAAGCTAAGGTGTGCGTTGTGGATTCTTTGTCCACGGGCCCCGGTGAGGTGCTGATACTTGAAAAGATTGTAGAGCTTAAGAATGCAGGTAAGACTTTTGAAGAAGTAAAAGCTGCCATTACAGGATACAGGGACAAGTTAAGATTGTTCTTCGGCCTGCGCTCCCTTCACAATCTTGCTCAAAACGGTCGTGTGAGCAAGATTGTGGCGTCGGCTGTAGGAATTATGAATATTCGCATTCTCGGTACCGCGAGCAAAGAAGGCACAATTGAACCAGTTGCCAAGTGCCGTGGCGAGAAGAAGCTTATCGAGACGATTGTTTCGGAGTTTAAGAAGATTGGTTTTAAAGGTGGTAAAATCCGAATCTGCCATGTTGAAAACGAGGCGCTTTCTACCGCTATTGTGACCAAATTGAAGGAAGAATTCGGGAAAATTGATATAAAAAGTATTCTTTCAGGCGGCCTTTGCGGCTTCTATGCAGAGCGCGGCGGCATAATTATAGGTTGCGAGTGTTCGTAATTCGCACACACATGTACATGAGATAGGCACAGACTTTCGCATTTTTGCGAGGGTCTGTGTTATTTTTTTGCAATTTTACAGATGACAAAGAAAGAAATTGTATTTTTAGTGTCGAAAATTGAGAAAATTCAGACCCAACAAGAGGAAAAATTGTCAAAAATGTAAATTGTTAATTCATACGATATGGCATACTATATGTTTCGTTGCTGTCGGAGATGCCTATACGGTTTCTAGAGCCCGGTAACTCCCCGGTGGCAATGAAATACCTATTTAGGAGGATAAATGATTATGAAGAATAATATTAAATTAGCAGCAATCGTACTTGCAACTATGATGGTAGCAGCTTGCGGTAAGACCGAAGCTTCCGTATCTGAGACTTCCGTAGAGGCTTCTGTTGAAGCATCTGTAGAAGCTTCCGTAGAAGAGACTGTTGAAGAAGCAGCAACTGAGGAAGAGACCGAAGCATCTGTTGAAGAAGCAGTAGCTGAAGAAGAGACAGAAGCATCTGTTGAAGAAGTAGCTGAAGAAGAAGCTACTGAAGAAGCTACCGAAGAGGAAGCTCCTGTAGAAGTTTCTGAAGAAGAAGCTACCGAAGAAGACGCTGAATAATTTTCAGTCTTATTTAAGATAGTCAAACCCCTATGACGCAGTCTTGAGATTTCTTGAGGCTGCGTTATTTTTTTATTGTTCAAAGAATTGTGTTGACAATTTCTTTTTCCGATAGTATTCTAACTACAACCTTTAGAAAGGATTCAAGAATATGGCACGTTTTTCAGTCACTTACAGACATACCGCTCCAATGACCACTATTACTACCGATAATGGTCTTCTTTGCGTATATGTTTAGTCGGACTGAATAGGTGATTGTAATACAGTAAGCTTAGCCACCTGTCCGTTGCAGACAGGTGGTTTTTTGTTAGGCGACGAGCCAAGCGGCTGATGTGCTTGCACAATCAGACATTTGGCGACCGCATACAATCTCGGATTTCATCATTAAGAAATCCGATGATTATTTAATAGCCTTGGCCAAGGGCATGAGAAAAGAAAGGGACAAAACGATGGATTTACATGACTACAAAGACGTAGCGGAGAATTACGACAGATACCTTGAGGTAATGTACACGGAAGGGCAGGACAATCATGAGGGCTTTCAGGAGTTTTACTATGAACTTGCCGAGAAATATGGTGCTGGCGGAGTGGTTGATATTGCCTGCGGTACGGGTGCGGTGCTGCTTTTCCTTGCCGAGAGAGGAATAGATGTTGACGGAACCGATTTATCCGAAGAAATGTGTAAGGTTGCGGATGCCAAGGCCAAAGAAAAAGGTCTTGACTTAAACATATATCCCGCGGATATGACGAAGTTTTCTTCGGGCAGAAAGTATTCTCTTGCGATTATAGCAAGAAGCGGATTTATGCACCTTCCTACGCAGCAGCTTCAAAAAGAAGCGCTTATGAATATTTCAAAGCAGCTTCTTCCGGGCGGAATTCTTACGTTTAATACGTTCGACCCCTGGCCGCCGATTCAGGCAGCGCAGATGAACGCGACGCCAGATGATTATTCTTTCAGGATTGAATATGTCAATAACAACGGCAATAAAGAAAAAATCTACAATGCGATTTCCTATAATCCATATACGCAGCAAATGTATGGCAACTGGAAATTTGAGGAGTACAATGAAGCCGGAGAGATAATAGGCGAGCGAGTGAGACCGCTCCTTATGAGACAGACGTATCGCTATGAAATCTTCCTTCTTGCGGAACTCTGCGGATTTGAAGTTCTTGATATATACAGAGGCTACAAGGGCGATAAGGAGGATCTAAACGACCCTTCTTCCGCAAGCAAGTACCGCAGTAATTTGATATGGATACTTAAGAAAAAATAATAAGAATCATGGGGTGATATTTATATGAAGAAAAATTTGGTATGGCCCGACTACAAAAACTGTATAGCCAATCTTCCCAACTCAATACTTAAGAAGTTTGGAGTTAAGCCGGTGGGCGACACCCTTCCGCTTTTTGATAAGTTTATGGACAAAGAATACAAAAACGTGGTTGTTCTTTTACTCGACGGAATGGGTAAGGCGATTATTGAGAAGCACCTAAAAGAGGACGGTCCCTTCAGGACTCACCTTGAAGGAATATATAAGTCGGTCTTTCTTTCGACAACTGTTGCGGCGACTACTTCGGTTATGTCGGGACTTCAGCCTTGTGAGCACGGGTGGCTTGCCTGGGAGAACTATTATCCGACGATAGATAAGAATGTAGTGGTGTTTCTCAACTATCTTCAGGGCACTGGGACGCCTGCGGCCGATTACAATCTGGCATGGACATATACGCCGTATGAGACTGTAATGGACAAAATCAATAAGGCCGGCGGTAAGGCATACGCTGTGGCGCCGTTTTTGAATCCCAAATGCAATTCTATAGAGAAAATATGCGCCAATATCAAAAAGTTATGCAAGGAACCCGGGCAGAAATATATCTACGCTTACTGGAATCAGCCCGACGGCCTGATGCACAACCTCGGTACGGATGCCAAGGCTGTTCACAAGGCGCTGGTTCATATGGAAAAGAAAGTTTCGAGGCTTGCCCAAAAGCTTGACGACACTCTTATTATAATAACTGCAGATCACGGCCACATTGATAACAGGACTGTTGTTTTGCAGGATTATCCCGCAATAATGGATTGCCTCGTACGTCTTCCCGCATTTGAGCCGAGAGTTATGAATTTCTTTGTCAAAGAAGGCAAAGAAAAGACTTTCGAGGAGGAATTTAATAAGGAGTTTAGCGAAGACTTCCTGCTGATGCCTATGAAAGAAGCGATTGAAAAGAAGCTGTTCGGACCGGGCACACCGCGTGAAGAGTTCGCGGGCATGCTTGGCAATTACCTGGCAATAGGTATAAGCGATTTGTCTGTTTTCTTTGCCGAGGAGCCTCTTGCGTCTATGCACGGAAGCATTACCGAAGATGAAATGCTGATACCGTTAATTGCTTTTGATACAAAAGGCTGAGCCTTGAGAATACTTGGCATTAATGTACATAATTTTCAGAAAAAAGAGACGTGGTTCTCAAAACTACATTTTTAGCAATAGTAAAAAATAACAAATTCATACTCCACACCGCCGAATTCTTGTGAATATTTTAACTTGTATAAAACATCGCAAAATAATAAGATAAACAACGTTGTTGTATCAAAATGTGAGTGATTTGCTTTATCGCACTCACGAAGTAATTTACACCAGATTAGGAGAATATGAGTATGAAAAAGAATGTTAAACTTGCAGCAGTAGTACTTGCTTCTATGCTTGTTCTTGCAGCTTGTGGCAAGACTGAGTCTGTTGAAGCATCTGTATCAGAGACTTCCACCGAGGCTTCTGTTGAAGCATCTGTATCAGAGACTTCTGTAGAGGCATCTGTTGAAGAGCTTGTTGAAGAAGTTGTTGAGGAAGAAAAGGAAGAAGTAGCTTCCGTTGAGGAACAGCTTGAAGAAGTAGGCGAAATCGCTGAAGGAACTCTTGAAGAGTACCTTGCAAAGAACCCTTCTGAGTACGAAGCTATGAAGGCTCAGGAGTCAGCTACCGAAGGTCTTACAATTGACGTTAAGGGCAACACTGTAGTATACACCTATTCACTTCCCATCGAAGTAACCGAAGAAGTTGCTCCTACCTATGCAAACGCACTTGCAGACGCTCTTCAGGGCGATAGTCTTAAGCAGATGACAGACGCTGTTAAGCTTGTTGAGCAGGGCTGCGGTATCGACGGACTTCTTTTCACCATTACTTACGTTGATATGAACGATGTAGTTGTTTACACCTGCAATATTAACAATGCCGGTATTGTTGAAGAATAATTTGTAACTAATACAGCAATTAATAAAGAGCGACTTTGAGGATAATCTCAAGGTCGCTTTTTTTGTTATTGCGTCGGGCAAAGTAGCTGTATATCTTGCTCGGGAAGACATTTAGCGACTACTAATCACCGAAGAAACCGACGGAATATGATTCATCTATGTTAAAAGGAATATGTGGTGTAACTATTTTATAACAATTAAGGGATAAAATTTAATAGTATTGGTAAAATATCGTGCTTTCGAAGGTTGAGGTATGTTTTTCATTTGCTTACAAAAGAAGGAGACTTTTATGGAAAACACTGTAAAGCAAAAACACACTAAAATTAAGAACAAGCTGTTGATTTTTCTTTTGCCGGCAGTAGTAGTGGCAATCCTGGTACTCGTAATCATTTCGGGCTACTTATCAAGCAGAAGCCTTACAACAATGGCTACGTCTCAGTTGAATTCTTCTATTTCGAACCAGGCTGATAATATTGAGTCCTGGCTGAACGAAAATCTTCAGAATTTCAACACGGTTAAGCTTCTTATTGAGAAGACAGCTCCCACGGACGAAGAACTTCAGGCCATGATTGATGCAGGCTATGGCTTTAATGCATACTGCAAAAACGGACCTTACGTTGCCACGGAAAAAGGACAGGTCTTCAAAGCAGAGGCTTCTACAAAGGTTACGGACAATGTAACCGGCCAGGAGTGGTTCAAGCAGGGTATTACCAGAGTTAACCTGGCATACGGCAGAACCTACAGAGATGCGGACGGAACAAACGTTATAAGTGCTTCCGGTATCTTAAATGACGGCACCGGAGAAATAAAGGTTTTTGCAGCCGACCTGACCCTTGAACAGATCAGTATTATCGTTAACTCCCGGGTTAAGATGGATAACGCGGCTTCTTTCCTTGTGGACTTAATGGATGACACCATTCTTGCTCACAGAGATAATGCAAGAGTATCCACAAAGCTCAGTGAGAGCGACAGCAATAAGCTGATGGCCGACATAGCCAAAAAAGTTAAAAAGAGAAATTACATCTCAGCAACGATGGACGGTTATGTTGTTGCATTTAAGACTATAGCCGGTACCGACTGGGTACTCGTTTCCTATGTCGACCAGAAGACTATCATGAAGGACGTCAATAAGTTAACCCTTACCCTTGTAATTATCGGTGCGGTTGCAATCGCCTTTATAGTTTTGATTATTAACTTTGTGGTATCCAAGGTTATAGCTCCTATCAGCGGTATTACAAAGAATATTACGGATATGTCCATGGGTGACTTCACAATTGAAGTTAAACATGACAGCAATGACGAAATCGGTCTCATGAGCAATAAGGTAAGTGAATTCGTGGCAAATATGCGCGGAATGCTTTCCTCTATTAACGATGAGTCCATAAAGTTAAGAGAACAGTCGGAAAGCTCCGACCAGGTATCCAAGAGCATGTACGAAGCTTCGCAGTCGCAGGCTGAAGCAATGCAGAACCTTAACAATACCGTTGACCAGCTGGCTGTTGCGGTTAATGAAATTGCAGAGAATGCAACAACACTTGCTATGGTTGTATCCGATACAAAGGACAACTCACAGCAGGCTGACGCAAGCATGAAAGAAACCGTTGAAATCAGCAGAAACGGTCGTGCGGATATGGAACAGCTTGCTAAGGCAATGCAGGAAATTAAGACCGGAAATGATGAACTGGTAGATTCCATAAACGAGGTAGGAAAGTCCTCCGAAGAAATCACCAAGATTGTCGGACTTATTGCAGAAATCGCAGAAGAAACCAATCTTCTTTCGCTTAATGCAAGTATTGAGGCTGCAAGAGCAGGTGAGTCCGGTAAGGGATTTGCGGTTGTTGCTACCGAGATCGGTAAACTGGCACAGAACTCCGCAGCAAGCGCAGACAACATTTCACGACTTATCAATGAAGTCAGCGAAGCTATCAGCGCAGTAGTTAAACAGGCAGAAACCAGTGCCAAGAATATTGAAAAGAACAGTGCTCTTATCGACGAAGCGGTTGCTACCTTCGATCAGATTTACAACAACATTGAAAAGTCCAATGAACTAATCGATAGGATGATTCGGGATGTTCAGAAAGTTGACGATGTTGCTACAAACGTTGCGGCTATCTCCGAAGAGCAGGCTGCAAGTACTGATGAAATCCTTGAAACCAGTAAGCAGATGGTTGAACAGGCCAACAGTATCACGCAGCACAGCCACGAGGTGGCAGACAACTCACAAGAACTTGCAAAGACCTCTGAGATGCTTACATCTTACGTAAATCAGTTCAAGATTTGAGGCAGAAAGGAGGAAGTCTGATATGAAAAAAATAATTAAGAAATCAATTATGGTATTTGCAGTAGCGGCTCTTCTGATTGCTTCTTTGTCCGGATGCGGTAAGTCCGGCGGCTCAGGCGTAAGCGGCAGCGGCACAAGAATACTTATGACACTTCATGATGATGCAGATACATTCCTTAATACCCTGGTGGAAGGAATGAATCAAACGGCTTCGTCTATGGGTGTAACCCTTGATATTGTGTATTGTTCGGGTGACCCCGCTATACAAAAGCAGCAGGTTGAAAAGGCAGTGTCTGACGGATACGATGCAATTATCTGCCGTCTTGCGGATGCTTCCACCATACTTCAGATGGAAATCGCAGCAGTTAACACTCCTATAGTGTTTATCAACAATGAACCCAGTTCCGATTACCTTAAGGGTGACAAGTTCATTTATGTAGGTTCCTATGAGCAAGATGCCGGAAGATTCCAGGCAGAATATATCTGGAACGGTCTCGGAAAGCCTTCATCACTTAATGTAATTATCTTAAAGGGTATGGCAGGACATGCAGCTGTTCCTCAGCGAACCGATGCGGTTAAATACTTCTTTAAAGACAATAACGTTAATGTAAATTATGTATTTGTTGACCACGGTGACTGGTCCGATACAGTAGCTTACGACAGACTTGAGACCTTCAAACTGACAAAGCAGCCCTTCGATTGCATAATCGCCAATAACGACCCCATGGCTCTCGGCGCCATCAACTGGCTCAAAGACAACGGTTACGACACTCACAAGATTCTTGTAGCCGGAATCGATGCAACCGCCGGCGGCTGCGACGCAATCAGAAGCGGCGACCTTTACATGACGGTTTTACAGGATACCGCCAAACAGGGTGAAGCGGCTCTTGTAAGCGCTGTAACACTTGCGAAAGGAAAATCCGTTTCAACTCTCGACGGAGCTACCGAAGACCTTAAGTATGTATGGGTTCCTTTCGTTCCCATCACACCTCAGAACATCGATCAGTATATCCATTAAAAAGAAACTGCCGCATCGGTATTTCCGGTGCGGCATTCTTATGCTCAAAAATTGTTTGACAACTAAGCCTCATCCATGTATATTGTTAACATCATCGATGTAAGGATGAACTTATGAAACACTTTTCTGTTGAAAACAGATATTACGAAGAACCCGCAATGTATATTATTATGCATTGTGCTTTTTCCATACCTGATTTTTCAACCGGACAGGAGTAATAAGTCATCAAAAACAGTTTTCTTTGACCGCTTATCTTCTCGGATAGGCGGTTTTTTTATTACCCGGGATATCAAAAAAAGGAGAAGTGCAAAATGGATTTGGTAGTAATAATCGGAAGCGGAGCCGTGGGCAAGATGACCGTGGGCCAGGAACTCATGAAAATAACGGACTTCAGGCTTTTTCACAATCACATGGCCATTGAACCCGTTATTGAAATATTCGGGTACTATTACGGTGCTGCCGTAGCCAAAATAAGAGATGCGGTCTTTGACGAGTTTATAAACAGTGACAATGTGGGCATGATTTTTACTTACATGTGGGCCTTTGATATGCAGGAGGACTGGGACTACATTAAACATGTAACCGACAAGTTCGAGGCAACCGGCGGAACCGTATATTATGTGGAGCTTGTGGCCGACCGGGCAGTGCGCTTGGAAAGAAACAAGACAGAAAACCGCCTGAAAAATAAAGCTTCCAAGTGTGACCTGGAGATTTCCGAGCAAAGAATGCTGCGTGAAGAGTCCAAATACAGAATCGTCAGCAACGACGGAGAAATTCCCTTCATAAACTACATTAAAATTGACAACACAAATCTCGAGCCGGCAGAAGTGGCAAGAAGAATTAAGGATTTCTTTAAACTGCCCGACAAAACCATAACCGACATATACAGAATGGTTAAGCTTGACCCCATCAAGCCGCATGAGGTAGAGATTCTTCATGAAATGCAGGTAAGAAGCTTCATGCCACTCTACGAGAAGTACCACGACGAAGGTTCTCCCGCCATAGAGACTGTTGACAGAATCCGCGCAAGGTCCGAAGCCGAAAACAGACAATACTACTTCATTACCTACAGCGGAGCAAGGGTCGGAGCCATCAACATTGCCAAACGTCCTACTGAGGAAAAGGAAGACATTTTTTGGATATCGCCCATTTTTGTGGACCCGAAGTATCAGAACAAGGGTATTGCCCAAGCAGCGATTCACAAAGCCTTTAAGCTTCACCCCGAAGCCAAAGAATGGCGCCTTGACACAATTCTTCAGGAGCCCGGCAACTGTCATCTGTATGAAAAATGCGGATTTAAACGTATCGGTGAAGAAAAAGTCATAAATGATGTGATGACCTTGGTTGATTATGTAAAAGAAATGTAGAGTGTACTTAGGCAAAAAAGTCGGAGACCGATGGTAGCCATCGTCCTCCGACCTTTGGTGCCTATTGTTTAAGCGATGTTACGAAGCTTCTGAAGGAAATCTTCCACAGATAGTGCTTCAATTTTGATGGGCTCGAAAGCCTTCTTTGCTTCGGCTTTTTCGCGTACGTCACGTTCATTTAAGGATTTCTTTTCGGGTTTATCAGTTTCTTTAGCCTGTTCGGCTTTTTCTTCGGCTGCTTTCTTTATATCTGCAAAAATCTTTATTTCTCCGTTATCCTTAACCGAGAAATTTATTGCGTCAGCAAAGAAATTGCCTTCTGCGGTCTCACCAAGAAGCGATGCAAAGCCTGCGTCCTTTGTAATCTTGTCGGACATCTTCACTATCGTATCTAAGTGATTAAGTTTCTCCTGGGCATAATTCTCGTCGTCAGCCATTTTCTCAAGCTCTTCGGCATCAAAGATTACCGAGTACTCTTTGTCGGTGTCGGTAGCAAGCGCTCTTAAGTCTTTGCCACCGGATACCTGAAAGTCGAAATCAGGTCTTTCTTCTCTTAACTTAGCCAGAAAATCTGCTGCTTTCTTAGAAAGTTTGCCTTCGCCGTTTTTTGCCTTTACGCCTCCTGCTCGCTTGGCGTTTTCGGTATGTACGGCGTCTAAATGCTTGTTGCTCTTGTTATAACCGTTTATACCTACCATGCTTGTTCCTCCTTGACAAATTCGAAATCCTTTTCAAACGGAAAGTATAGGCAAGTATCATACTACCAAAATAGAATTACCCGCTACTTAACAATTATTAATTATGTAACATACGGATTGACAAACTTGCCGTTGAATCCTCACAATAATATGTAGTGGCTGTATAGAGGGAATGCTATGAATGATAAAAACAAATACGGAATAAAAATGCGTAAGTTCTGTAAGGAGCACGAGGAAGCCGTCTGCAGGGAACTCTCTGAACACGGAGCATCGCAGAAGCTTTTAGACAGGCACCTTGAGAAACTTAGATGGCTGCAGCATGAGAGGCTGATTCATCTGATAGTTCTTTTGCTGACAACTATATGTGAGTTGCTCGCGTTATATCTGGCACTTGTGGCGCTTAAGACGGCCGTTTCACTTGCGGTGTCACTTTTGATTCTTGCGGTTTTGTTCTTTTATGTTCTGCACTATTTCTTTCTCGAGAATACCACGCAGCATTGGTATAGGATAGCAGAAGAAATAATGGACGAACTTGATAAATAGTCTGGTGGGGATACAACAATAAGGGGGTTGCAATGTTCAGCATATTAGTCAAAGACGATGAGAAATTATCCGTTAAAGTGCCCTATGCGCTTATTTCGGATTTAAACATCGACAGAATAATCCGGCTCGTGACGGCGGGGCTTAAGGACGAAGTAAAGAAGCTTTACGACACATTTCCCGCGGACGCTACAGAGGCGGAATATCGCAGGGAGATTTTTGCCGACATCAAGAAAGCAGGTGTGGCAGAAATCTTTTCGCGTTTTCAAGATATCCTTAATGAGTGGGCGGACTGCAAGGAGAAAAAGGAAAAGTTTGATTTAAGCCTTCAGCAGTGCGTGTGGTACATAAGGGAGGTCCACGCCTATCTCGCGGCGGTCGAATTGTTAAAAGAAAAACTACCTCCGCTCGGACTTGAATCGGAAGGAATGCGGGGATTGCTCACGTTTCTTGACGAATATACAGGTACCGAAGAGTACCAAAGCTTCAAGGAAACCACATACGCTCTCTATGACGAGCTTATGGGCTTCAGGGTTAAGATTACCTACACAAGAGACAAGTTTGTGATATCCGAAGGCTCCGGTAAGGGCGCTTACCAAGAGGCACTCGGCGAGAATTTCAATTGCAAAGATATGAATTTTAAAAACCCGTATTTAAATGGTGTCGAGACGGCAGACATAGAGTACGAGACCGCCAAGCTTCTTATGAAGAAGAATAAAGCTTTCGCAGAATGGGCCGAGGCGTTTCTTCTTAATGCCAAGGATTATGTCAGGGAAGAAATTCTTCTTTTGAAGAAAGAAGTAACGTACTATACCGCCTATTATCGCTTCATGGAACGTATGCAAAAGCAAGGATTGCGCTTTACATCCGGACAGACCGAAGGCGACAAGTTTTCGGTATATGGTCTCTACGATCTTGCTCTTGCGTGTGCTTACAGTGAAAGCGGCAACAATGTGGTGCCCAACGATGCTGAGTTAAAGTCGGGCGAAAGCTTCTTTGTGGTTACGGGTCCCAACCAGGGCGGTAAGACTACTTTTGCAAGAAGTCTCGGGCAGCTCGTGTTCTTTTACAAGATGGGACTTGATGTGCCGGCTGTTAAAGCTACGCTTCCTTTTTTTGGTACGCTTCTTACGCATTTCTCGGTAGAAGAGAGTAATGCTACGGGGCGAGGCAAGCTTGTGGATGAGCTTGAGAGGCTTAAGCCTATTATGGAGAAGCGCGAACACAACGCATTTATTGTAATCAACGAACTTTTCACCACCGCGGCGCACCTCGATGCATGCGTGATGGGCGAGAAGGTCTTAAAATACCTTATCGGTGAAGGCGCGAAGGGCGCATATGTAACGCATTTAAATGAACTGTCGGAGGCAGACGAGTCTGTGGTAAGCCTTACTGCAGAAGTGGATGAGAATCTTAACAGGACCTTCAAAATTGCCAGAAAACCGGCTCGCGAATATGTGGGCACCAACGCTTTGACGGTCAAATACGGACTAACTTACGAGCAGATAAAGGAGAGACTGGCATGAATGTAAATTTACTTTATCAGAATCGTAACCACAGTGATTCCGAAGCGTATCTTGACTGGAACGAAATAGTTAAGGATTTGGGGCTCGACATATTATTCCGCGTCGCGAGAAAAGATTCGGTGTTAGGCATCGGAACCAATTATAACGCACACCGCGAATACGAGAACCTGTCGCTGATAGTTAAGCGAATAATGGCAGTTGCACTTACGGAAGAAGAAATTGCCTACAGGCACGAAATCATGAAAGACTGCCTAAAGCATGAGACCTTCATCGTGAAGCTCTTCGTAATCTGCCAGCAGACCATCTCCGAGTGGGAGAAAAAGGGTCGCAACAAAAAGCGCAGCGAATCCAAAGAATCCGGCGGCGGACTGACAACAGATATAGAAGTGCTGAAGCTTTTATACGATGCGATGAAAGATATTAAGCAACTTTTTGCAGAGTACGAAGAGGGCTTAACGTCGCGAGGATTAATTGAGCTTAACAAGCGCATTAATGAAGCGTTCTCAGAGGAGAACGCCGAGAATTTAAGACAGGTGCTCGACGACCTTTCTTTCTTTGCCGACACGAAGATTAAAGAGGTCAAGCGCGGTTATTATGAGCAGATTAATCCAACTATCGTCATTGACGTGGGCGTGGCCGACGGTCTTAAATTCACTGACATCAAGCTTGATGAGTTTAAGTGCAAGGTAGAAGCCTACAGAAATCCTTACGGCATCATGGCCAAGCTCCGCGGGCAGATAAGCAAGCTTAAGAAGTATACGATACCGATTATCGGCAATCAGTCGCTTGAAGAAGACGCTCAGAAACTGGAAAAAGAATCCGTAGCTTTCGTAATGATCTGCCTTAAGAATACCATCAACGAATACGGCAGCTTTATAGACAGGCTACGTTTTGAAACCGGCTTTTATTTTGGCGCGATTAATATCAAGAACGAGATGAAACGGTTCAGAGTAGGATACTGCTTCCCCGAGGTCGGTTCTTTTACCACTTTGGAATTTGAGAACCTTAAGGAAGCCTCCATGGCCATGAGCCAGCATTGTAACACCATCGGTAACTCCGACAACCTCGACGGTAAGACACTTGCGGTTATCACCGGTGCCAATCAGGGCGGTAAGTCTACGTTCCTTCGAAGCGTGGGCCTTGCGCAGATTATGATGCAGTGCGGTATGTTTGTGGCCGCTGATTCTTTCAAAAGCGGACTATTTAAGAACATATTCACCCACTTCACCCGTCGCGAAGACAGTGCCATGAACAGCGGTAAACTCGACGAGGAACTTAAGCGCATGGGCAAGATTGTGGAGAA
>JAFYDI010000032.1 GCA_017544835.1 Lachnospiraceae bacterium
ACACAGAATTCCCGCTTACTACTGTCCCGAATGCGGAGAGATTACCGTAGCAAGAACCGCTCCCGACAAGTGCCCCAAGTGCGGATGCACACACTTAGAGCAGGATCCCGATACACTTGATACATGGTTTTCATCAGCTTTGTGGCCTTTCTCAACCTTAGGCTGGCCCGAGCACACCGAAGACCTTGATTACTTCTACCCCACAGACGTTTTGGTAACCGGTTACGATATCATCTTCTTCTGGGTTATCAGAATGATTTTCTCGGGATACGAGAACATGGGCAAGAAGCCCTTCAGCACCGTTTTGTTCCACGGTCTTGTAAGAGACTCACAGGGACGTAAGATGAGTAAATCACTCGGTAACGGTATCGATCCTTTGGAGATTATCGAGAATTACGGTGCAGACGCACTCAGACTTACCCTTATTACCGGTAACGCACCCGGTAACGACATGCGTTTCTACAACGAGCGTGTGGAGGCAAGCAGAAACTTCGCCAATAAGATTTGGAACGCTTCACGTTTCATCATGATGAACATGGGCGACGAGAATCCTTCAAAGCCCGCGGCAGCAGAGCTTGAGCCTGTAGATAAGTGGATTCTTTCACGTTGCAACACCCTTATAAAGGATGTTACCGACAACATGGAACACTTCGACTTAGGCGTAGCTGTTCAGAAAGTATACGACTTCATCTGGGATGAGTTCTGTGACTGGTACATCGAGATGGTTAAGCCCCGTCTTTACTCGGATACCGACAAGGCATCCAAGAACGCGGCTCTTTGGACACTTAAGCATGTATGCATCGATGCATTAAAGCTCTTACATCCTTACATGCCTTTCGTAACAGAAGAAATCTTCACCACCATTCAGGACGAAGAGGAATCCATCATGATTTCTTCATGGCCTGTATATAGCGACGAGTTTTCTTTTGCCACTGAGGAAAAAGAAATCGAGACGATTAAGGAAGCCGTTCGAGCCATCAGAAATGTACGTACCGGCATGAATGTTGCTCCTTCAAGAAAGGCAAAGGTATTCGTAGTAAGCACAGATGCTTCGGTTCGCGATATCTTCAAGGATGGCGAAATCTACTTTAAGCCCCTTGCATACGCTTCCGAAGTTGCAATTCAGGCCGACAAGGCAGGAATCCCCGAGGACGCTGTATCGGCAGTGATTGCCGGCGCTACCCTTTATATGCCTTTTGCAGAACTTGTAGATATCTCAGCCGAGATTGAGCGTCTTACCAAGGAAGAAGAAAGACTTCAGGGCGAGATTAAGCGTTCAAACGGCATGCTTAATAACGAGAAGTTCATTTCCAAGGCTCCCGCAGCCAAGGTTCAGGAGGAGAAAGACAAGCTCGTTAAGTATGAGCAGATGCTTAAGGAAGTAACGGAAAGACTTGCTTCACTTAAGAAATAATCCTTAAAATGACCGGGCGTCACCCTTAGTAAAGGGGTGGCGCCTTTTCTTTGCCCAATCTTTAGGACTTCTTAAGAAACCCTAAGAAAGCCTTTATTGACTCTTACCCGCGACGCAATTATGATAAGTGTAACAGAACCGTACTAGGTGTATTAGTACAGTTAAGAGGGTAGGTCCCGGAAAGGAGCAAATTTGATTGAATTAAAATTCAGGGATTCCCGTCCGATTTATGAGCAGATCAAAGACAGCATCAGGCGGCTCGTAATAAGCGGTGCCATGGGAGAGAACGAAAAGCTTCCTTCCGTAAGAAATCTTGCGGTTACGCTTTCCATCAATCCAAACACCATCCAGAGAGCCTACAATGAGCTGGAAAATGAGGGGTATATTTATTCGATACCGGGCAAAGGCAACTTCGTAAGCCCGAGCATAAATCGTGATGAGGGAAGAGTTATGGAACTTAAAAAGAAACTTATTGAGATATTGGCCGAGCTTAAGTATATGGGTATTACATACGAAGAGCTTGAAGAGATTTTGAGGGAGACGATGAGCGCATGATAGAGATTAAAGATTTGGTGAAAACCTTTGATGGTTTTAGGGCGTTAGACGGCACCAACATTGTCGTTCCCAAGGGTTCGGTATACGGCCTTGTGGGTCCTAACGGCGCAGGTAAGTCCACGGTTATAAGACACATCTTAGGAATATACAAAGAAGACAGCGGAACTGTTACAATCGACGGTACTCCCGTATGGGACAATCAGTCGGTTAAGGAGCGATGTGCATCGATTCCCGATGACTGGTATTATTTCCCCAATGCCACCATCAAAGAGATGATGCACTACTACAAGGGAATCTACAAAAACTTCTCCGTAGAGCGATATGAGAAGTTAAAAGAAGCCTTCCCGATAGATGAAAAGAAAATGATAAGACACTTATCGAAAGGTATGCAGAAACAGGTAGCCTTCTGGCTTGCACTTTCCACAATGCCCGATTGCCTGATACTTGACGAGCCGGTTGACGGTCTCGACCCTGTTATGAGACGTCAGGTATGGAGCCTTATGATGAGCGATGTTTCGGAGCGCGGCACCACGGTACTTGTATCGAGCCATAACTTACGAGAACTTGAAGATGTCTGCGACCACGTAGGTATCATGGACAAGGGCAAGGTTCTTATTGAGAGAGACTTAAACGAACTTCAGGACAACATGGTTAAGCTTCAGGTAGTATTCGGAACGGATATTACGGAGGTGCCTAAAGACATTCCGGTGCTTCATGTGTCCAAGCTTGGAAGAGTGTTCACACTCATCATGCGCATGAACGCAGAGCGCGCTATGGAAGTGCTTAAGCCTTATTCTCCGATGCTTGTGGATGCAATACCGCTTACACTTGAAGAAATATTTATTTATGAGTTGGGAGGTGAGAACTATGAAGTCAAAGACATCGTTATTTAATAAGACAATCTTTAATAACAATATTAAACGTGTCTGGCCCTTCTGGGGATTATTGTCCTTTTTCGCACTGCTTCCTTCACTTCTTATAATTGTGGAAAGCTTCAGGGGATACAGTGAGATTTCGACCGAACCTCTCGAGATGAAGCATTTGTATTATCAGTGTGCGACTTACATAGCACCTTTTGTGGCATTTGCTACGGCTATAATCGCAGCCATGCTGGTATGGAGTTATCTTGACAGCACAAGAAGCGTAGGCTTTTATCACTCCATCCCCATCAGTAAGACGGGATTGTTTGTTACACAGTTTGTTTCGGGCCTTACAATAATGCTTATCCCTTATGCAATAGGCGGAGCGGCTTTTATACTTACGGTGTTATGCTTGGGCGGAGGGTTCCCGCTTGCAACCTTGGTGTGCATAGGAACGGTAATTGCGGATTCTTTCTTTTTCTTCGCGTTCGCAACACTTATTGCACACTTGACGGGTAATATACTTGCGCTTCCCGCGCTTTACCTTGTATTTAACTTCTTATTCATAGCACTTGAGAATCTGCTCAACTTTGTATGCAGCAGCTTCTTGTTTGGCTTAGACTTTGAGTTAAGTGACAAGACGGCTTTCCTTACACCTATTTATAAGCTTTTAAGCGATGTGTATGTTAATACCGAGTATTCGCCGTGGTCACCCTTCTCGGCCAATTATGAAGGATCGAGACTTATTTCCGTAGAGTGGGTGAACTATCACTGGGTACTTATCTATGCAGCAGTCGGCGTGGTATTTGCCATCGGTGCACTCATGATTTACAAAAGAAGAAGGAGCGAAGCCGCAGGCGACGTTATCAGCACCAAGTGCTTAAAGCCCATTATTCATGCTGTATATGTTGTTACGGTGACCGCCCTTTTCGGATTGCTTCTTTACTACATGTTCAACGAAGGAATTATTGATTGCAGGATGAAAATCGTTCTTGCAATAATATGCTTCGGCGTTGCGGCGACAATTGCTTACTACACCGGTCTTATGCTTCTTGAAAAGACCGTTAAGGTGTTTAACAAAAAGACGCTTAAGGGTCTTATAGTTACCCTCGCTGCAGTTGTGGTAATCTGCTTTGGCGTTAAGTACGATGTGCTTAAGGTTGAGAGAAGAATTCCAAAGCTTTCTGATATCGAGACTGTGGAAGTTATTTCACAGAATAACTTCTACTTAGACGGCAAGAAGGACCAGGAACTCGTTCAGAAGACCCTCGACATACATAAACTCATTATTGATAACAAGCGCGTACTGGTTAACGAGATGTACGGTGATATGAACGATGAGTACAGATATGATGGATATGTAAGCTTCTTTTACCATCTCAAAGACGGAAGCACAATGGTACGCCGCTACAACATTGATCTTAACAAAGAAAATCATAAAGAATTGTTCGAGCAGTACAAAAACTACATGACCGACAAGAAAATGACGCTTCGCGTAATGCACGATAATGACGATTACGAGATAGAGAGTGCTGACTTTAACATTAACTGGGACCACGACGAGAGATACCCCTCCGGTCTTGATTACGGCTGGTACGAGCTTACGGACAAGCAGATTCGTGACCTCTATGAAGCCGTTAAGGCAGATCTTCAGGAAGGCTCCTGGGAACCGGGATTTTCGGACAAAGAAGGCGTTGCCAACATATACTTTAACTTCGAAAAGCTCATGGATCAGACGGAATACAGATCGTATTATTCCTACGATACCCTTTATGTGGACGTTAAGGATAATATGAAGCATTCTCTTGAAGCAATAGCGGATATCATGGGTGTTTCTCATGAAGATTTAATGAATGATGCGCGAAAGTACGCCAAGGACATGGAAGAGTGGAACAAAGAACACAGATATGATGATATGAATGTGGAGTACTATGAATACCGCGATTGATAAAACAATTGTTATGTAAAACAGAAATCAAAGGGAAAATGTGTGAAAAACGCTCATTTTCTCTTTGTTTTTGTTTACATAATGTAAATAGTGTGATAGAGTAAAGTTGTAGTTATGTAAATTTATGAGGAAAAAGTGAAAGACAAGAATCGAGTAATTGTTTACATACTGGTTATTTTGTTTGCGGTGTGTCTGGTTGTTGGTTGTGTATTCTTATTCTGGGACCACCCGGATGTACTTCCGCCCAAGGAGTCTGAAATTTCGGAAACTCTTTTTGAAGAGGGCGAGCTTGTAGTGCAGGAGCCTGTAAATAAAGGACATGAGGAGTCGGTTTCTTTGTCCGGTAACGATATAAGCGGTAACGGCGAGGCAGTACTGGACCTTCCCGAATTCGATCCTTCCAAGGTTGTGGAAGAGGAGGCACCTGTCGAGAACCCTTACAAAGAGTGGTTTCTTAAGAACGACGACATGGTCGCGTGGATTAAGATTCCCGATACCTGCGTAGACTACCCGGTTATGTGGACCCCAGAGGATGAGGAGTACTACTTAAGAAAAGATTTCAATGAGAAGTACGATAAGACGGGAGTGCCTTTCCTTGACAGCGAGAGTTCGATGTATCCGATGACCACGAACCTCATAATATACGGACATAATTTTAAGGACATAATGTTCTACGATGTTCTTAAGTACGAGGATGAGTCCTATTTCAAGGATCACCCGTATTTGTATCTGTACGGTAAGGATTGTGAGCACAGATACGCAGTTATGGCAGCGTTTCGTTCAAGGGTATACTATACGACCGATACCTGCTTTAAATACTACAAGTTCTTTGAGGCTAAGACTGAAGAGGAGTTTAAAGACTTCTATGATAACGTTAAGGAGTTATCTTACTACGATACAGGCGTTACGGCTTCTTTTGGCGACAAGTTTGTAACATTGTCCACCTGCTCGGATCACCTTCCCGGAGGCGTAGGCAGATTCGTATTGGTGGCGGTGGAAATTGAAAACGGTGATAAGTATCTTTCAATCGACGAGGGTACTTCGGAATAATAGTTGCAACATAATAGGAGGAGAAATATGAAACTGTTAAAGAAATTAACAACCATGATACTCGGTGCCGCTCTTCTTTGCACAATGGTAATGGTGCCGAAAATCGAAGCTCATGCGGACGGACCCGTTACATGGTACATCACATATAACGGCGGAAAGTGGTTTGGTTCCAACAACACCATTAACTGGTGGACAGATGCCGGAATTGTGGCAAGCGGAATGAAGGACGGAGACCACATCGTAGTCAACGCAGACAATCAGACTTCCGAGCTGTTTTCTCTGACCGTTGATAAACGTATCGGAGATTTGGTAGCTACCAACGGCGCTGTATGTAATATTACTGCTCCTTACGCAGAGAGAGTATATGTGGCCGGTAAGGGCAGCACACTTATTGCTACCGTAGGCTTAGCCAACAATGTAGAGGTTTGGCCCGGACAGACCATTCAGGTAGTGGGTGATGTTACCAACTTCCTGGCACATTATGATTACAGCGGACCTGAATATCCGATATTCGGCGTATCCGGATCGGTTAAAGCAGCCAATGTCAATTATACAGGCAGCGTTGACAGCTCATTCCATACTATTTACGGAATTGCTCCCGGACTTTTTACCAGTAACAATAATGGTATAGTAACCCTCAAGGAAGGCCAGTTTTCATTGGTTCCCGTAGAAACGCCCGTAACAGGAACCACAACACAGAACTCAACTCCTGCCAAGAAGCAGCTTGATAAGGTTCCTCAGACAGGTGCCTTTGCTTCCAAGGAAACAATCGCATTCCTTATGCTGGCAGCAGTATTCGGAGCAGCTGCTTTGGCAACAGCTTCTGTTGTAAAAAAGCGCGCTTAATAGTGAAACTTAATAATCTTTAATAATATGAGGGCAGATTTTTTGTAAAGTCTGCCCCTTTTATTTTACTTGCAATTTTACCTGTTTTACTGTATGATATAAAAGTTTCGTAAAGTTTCGTAATGCGTGCAATTTTGCACACGGAGTATAATGCATTGAGTTATTTAAGAGAAAAGATTAAGAGATTGGAGAAGAATTACTACTATACCGGCCGTGATTTGGGTGCGGTATGGACCAGAGACAAGACTACGTTTAAAGTCTGGGCGCCGCTTGCAGACAGTGTCAATCTGCGCCTGTACAAGTCCGGCGATGTTGAGGACAAGGATGCCTTGGAGACGCTTCTTATGAAAGAGGATGAAGCGGGTGTTTATGAACTCACCATCGATGACGATTTACACGGAATTTACTATACCTATCTTGTGGAGAGAGATGGGGAGACCGTGGAAGCATGCGACCCTTATGCCCGCGCTGTGGGTATTAACGGAGAGCGTGCAATGGTAATCGACCTTGAATCCACCAATCCCGAAGGCTGGGAAGATGACATGAATCCTCATGTGGTGGACGAGATTACGGATGCTGTGATTTATGAAGGCCATATAAGAGATTTAACCTGCGCGGAAGGCTCAGGCATATCCTGCAAGGGAAAGTTTTTGGGCCTTGCCGAAGAAGATACATTTACACCCCACGGCGTGGCTTCCGGTATCAATCACATGAAAGAACTGGGCATTACGCATTTACATATTCTGCCCATGTACGATTTCGCATCATTGGATGAAAAGGAAAACGCTGCCGGCTACAATTGGGGATACGACCCTAAGAACTACAACGTACCCGAAGGCACATACGCAACAGATGCCTATGACGGCGCTGCACGAATCAGCGAGCTTAAGCAGTTGATTAAGACACTTCATGATAACAAGATAAGTGTCGTAATGGATGTGGTATACAATCATGTGGCGGATGCCAAGGAGTTTTCTTTTAACAAGATAGTACCCGGATATTTCTCAAGAACAGACAGAAAGGGTGCACTTTCCAAGGGCTCGGGTTGCGGCAATGACACAGCTTCGGAGCGTCCCATGGTAAGAAAGTACATTGTGGATTCTGTGTTGTATTGGGCCACTGAGTATCATATCGACGGCTTCAGATTCGACCTTGCGGGTCTTATCGACGCGGATACGATTAACGAAGCCATCAATCGTGTCAAGAATGTAAGACCGGACGTTATCTTCTACGGAGAAGGCTGGAACATGCCTACTCACACTGACAGAAAGGTAGCGCTTACGGTTCAGAAGAATTCAGACAGCCTTCCCGAGTTTGCTTTCTTTAACGATACTGTAAGAGACGTGTTAAAAGGCAGCGTATTTGATGAAAAGAAAGGCTTTGTATCCGGCAACTACAGAGGCATGAATAAGCTCGCCAAGTGCTTTACCGGCCTCTATAAGTGGTGCGGAAGCCCGACAAGAACCATTAACTACGTATCCTGTCACGACAACAATACTCTTCATGACAGATTGAGAATTGCCTGCCCCGAGGCTACGGGCGAGGAAATAGCTAATATGAACAAGCTCGCGGCGGCATTTGTGTTCTTAAGCCAGGGAGTTCCCTTTATTCAGGCGGGCGAGGAAATCATGCGCTCAAAGAGAAATTCGGACGGCTCCTTTAACGAGAACAGTTACAACGCAGGTGATGAGGTTAATGCCATCAACTACGATGTGGTACGTAACGAGTTTGTATACAACGTTTATGAGTACTACAGAGGGCTTATCGCTTTCAGAAAGGCCCACAGTATATTAAGACTTTCCGACCGCTACGATGTCAAAAGAACAATCACAAGACTTCACGCCGGTATGGGCAAAGGTCTGTTGGGATTTAGACTTAAGAACAAAGAAGAGGAGATGCTTACTTACTTTAACGGCTCGGCCGAGCAAAGACTTATAGTACTTCCTTCAGGAGAATGGGACATATATATAGATTCAGATACCGCGAGCCTTGAGCCTTTAAGGCCCGCCAAAGCATTTGCCACCATACAGCCGTTCTCGGCGATGGTACTTAAAAGGCATAAAGAAGCCGAAGACCGTTAGGCCTTCGGCTTTTTGCTTGTTATGTGATTGTCGGATGAGCCAACCGATTCTTAAATCTTGAATACGCTGATGGCTTCCTTTAACTCTGCAGAGATTTCTCTTAAGTGAGAAGCATTCTGAGAGATTTCCTGAACGCTTGTGGCAACTTCTGTTGTGGAAGCTGAGGTTTCTTCGGTACTAGCCGCATTTTCTTCGGCAATTGCGGAGAGGTTCGATACGATATCGGTAACGGTCTGACGGGACTTGTTTAATTCCTTCATGTTATCGGAAATTTCTGTTATGCCGTCTCTTGATACATTGATATCGGTAAGAACTTTCTTAAATACTTCGCCGCTTTCGGAAACCATGTCGCTTTGGCTGTTCATGATTTCTTTTACCTCGTCCATGGTAGCAACTGCCTTTTCGGAGTCTGCCATAAGAGTGGTAATGATTTCTTCAATCTGCTTGGCAGATTCGTTGGACTGCTCTGCAAGCTTACTGATCTGACCTGCAACAACTGCGAAGCCCTTACCCATTTCGCCTGCTCTTGCCGCCTCGATGGAAGCATTAAGCGAAAGAAGGTTGGTCTCTTCTGCGATGGAAGTAATAAGGTTAACGGCTTCACTGATCTTCTTGGCAGATTCATTGGTGGTGATGGTCTGCTGGTAAATATTTTCGATAGACTCTTTAGCCTTGTCGTTAACGCTCTCAAGTTTGTTAAGAGTTGAAGAAGCAGAGCGACCGCTTTCTTCCATTTCGTTGGATACCTTGGTAAGCTTTTCAAGACTTTCGTTGGTCTGCTCTACAAGCTCGCCCATAACGATAACCTTTTCGGTTGCCTGAGTGGTGTCGCTTGCCTGACTGGTTGCACCGTCGGCAATTTCAAGAATAGCATGCTCAACCTGGTCGATTGTTGTAGCGCATTCGTTGGAAGATGAGCCGAGAGCTACGGCACAATCGTTAACATCGTTACTCTTTTCGATAATACCGTGAAGCACAGAACCGAGCTTTTCGGTAAGGTTATTAACGCTTCGTGCGATGTCACCCGTTTCGTCTTTCTTTTTAAGAAGTGCGGGATCGATATCTACGGTTAAGTCGCCGTCGGCAACCTTGGTAAGAACTTCGACACCTGCGCCGAAACGTCTGCTGAGTCTTATTGCTATCCATGTAACAACAGCTACGGAGATTGCTATCATGATAATTGCCATGATAATAATACCGTTGACAATCTGCATGATTTCTTTATTAAGTTCCGACATGGGCTTGCCGGCAAACATCATACCGACGGGAACTCTCTGTCCGTTTTCGTCATTATAAATAGGAATGTAGTAAGCAAAACAAGGCGTACCTGCTACATCTACGTTCTTGGCGAAGTATTCCTGACCGTTCTTAACAACGGTATTTACAATAGCATCGCCTGCGGTTGTGCCCACAGCACGGGTACCGTCTGCCTTGGTTACGGAAGTTGCGTAACGGGTATTTCCGAAGAAGATGGTAGCCATGATACCGGTGTTTTCTTTGATTTCATCAAGGATTGCGTAATCCTCGGAAATGTTCCAGTCTTCACCGTTATACATGCAGCCGTCTTCGCCGATGTAGTAGTGGTTTTCCTCAGTGGTGCTGTAGTCATCTCTCAATCCGTAAACGGCAGCTTTCAAAGCTACTTCGTTCTCATGCATCAGAGCATTACTGCTCTTAATGGATACATAAGTGGCAAGAGAAATACAAATGACCAGCACGGGTACAATTGCCGAGGTAAGTAAAATTCCTCTCAGTTTCATGGTTAAAACTCTCCTTTGTGTGAAATTTGGGATTTTTTGATTTGTGTATATTATATGCACGATTAATTAACGGAAAGTTTGAATTGCGACTATTCGCTAAATTGCATTCATATTGAGCACAATTTATCTTTTTCCTTGAACAGTATTTGCTTCTTTGATAATATTAAAATGATATGGTAAAGGCGTAGAGTTGTGACCTTGCAACTTTTACAATATTACCCGTCACGGGAGGTAACGACATTGGCTGAGGATCTTTTGAAATCTCTTGCAAATCTCGACGAGATGCTTAAGGGAATGGAAAAAGAAAAATTACTGGATCCGCACGAAGGTACGCCGGAACAGCTTGAAGAAGAGTGTCCTTATTGTATTAAGAACGGCTCTTATGTTCATGTGGCCGAAGACGGCATGAAGGCGTGGCTCTTTCTTTATCCGCCCAGGGAAGGTAAAGAGAAATACGATCGTGACCTTATTATGCAGTTTTTGACGGAGAATAAGGTTTTAAAGGGGTATCATACCTCCAATATTGCCGCGATTGCCAAGAAAGGCGTGTACGGGCGCGAGATTCTCGTAGCTCAGGGTACCGAGCCCATTGAAGGCAAGAACGGTTACTATGAGTTTTTCTTTGACACATCGGATAAGAGAAAGCCTGCAATAAGAGAGGACGGCACGGTTGACTATTCTTCCATGTCCAGTCTTACCAACGTTCAGGAAGGCTCGCTTATCGCGATTTATCATCACGCTATAAACTGTAAGAACGGATTTGATGTAACGGGTAAGGAGATTCAGACCAAGGCATCAAGAGACCTTCCCGCACTTCGAGGACGCGGTATTACCAATGACAAGAACCCGGATGAGTACTACGCTACAGTTTCGGGTAAGATAGACTATGTGGACGGTCATATAGATATTAAGAACGTTCACGAGATTCAGGGCGACGTAGACCTTACTACCGGTAAGGTTGAGTTTTTCGGTGACATTCATATTAAAGGTAACGTGGGAACGGGCGTAGTGGTACGTGCCAGCCGAAACGTTGTAATAGACGGCGTAGTGGAAGCTGCCGAGGTGTATGCGGGCGGCGATATTGTGCTTGCGCGCGGAATACAGGGTAACCAGAAGGGCCACATTGTGGCAAGAGGTAATGTTTCCGCGGAATTTATCGAGCATGCCAATGTTGAGGCGGGCGGCGATATCCGTTCCAATTCTTTTATCAATGCCAACGTTTATGCCGGCAACAAGGTAATTGCGGAAGGCAAGAACGGTCTAATTCTCGGAGGCTCCGTACGAGGCCTTCGCGGTGTGAGTGCCGTTAATATAGGTAACGATGTGGAGACCAAGACCTTCGTGGCAAGCGGTTACTCAGAGGAAGACTACAACAGATACGTTGAATCCTTCCAGAAAGAAACCGACTCTCAGAAGGCTCTTTCCGAACTTGTTGAGAAGATGACGGAAATCGTGCGTCAGAAGCGTCTCGGTAAGGATATCAACAGTGATTCCACCGACAAGCTCTTAATGGCACTTAACGAGAAGAAAGACGAACTCTTCGAAGCACTCGATAAAGCCAAAAAAGAAAAAGAACTTTTGGCAGAAATTATTGAAAAAGGCAAGGGAAGTGTTATACTTGCAAATGAAAAAATTTTCCGCGGCGTAACAATATGTGTGGAAGGCACCAAGATGCCGGTTCCCAACAACACAAGCTTCATGCGCTACAAGAACGAAGCGGGTCGCATTGTTACGAGTGTTATCGTGGTCAATTAAATCTATATACATTGGAGTTTTTGGTACATGACATATTCACAGGCAGAGGAATATTTGCTTAACATTCCGAGGTTCACCAGTAAGAATGAGCCTGAGAAGACAAAGGCTTTTCTTAACGAACTCGGAGATTTTTCAAATACAATACCTACGGTGCATGTTGCAGGCACAAACGGAAAAGGTTCCGTTTGTGCTTATTTGCGTGCGGCTCTTGAGGCCAACGGTCTTAAGGTTGGCATGTTTACATCCCCTCACCTTGTATGTATGAGGGAGCGCTTTATGATAAATGACGAGATGATATCGGAGCGCGAATTCGTCAATACATTCAATTATGTACAGTCTGAGGTTGAGGCTTTCAGACAGCATGAGGGCTTTGCGGGATATCACCCCACTTATTTTGAGTTTTTGTTCTTTATGGCGGTTGTGTGGTTTAAGAATAAGCGCCCCGACGTAATTATCCTGGAAACGGGTCTTGGCGGAAGACTTGATGCCACAAACTCGATTTCTTCGCCGAAGGTATGCGTTATTACGGAAATCGGACTCGATCATTGCGAGTATCTTGGCAATACTAAGGAAGATATCGCTTATGAAAAGGCAGGTATCATAAAGCCCGGAGTGCCTGTGGTACATTTTAGCAAGAATGCTTCTTTTGACGATGTGATACTTCGTCGGGCAGAGGAACTTGGTTCGAAATCTTTCTTTATATCAAGGGAAAATATTAAGAATTTAGTAACATCCGATGCGGGGATTGATTTTTCAATGCAATCTTTGTATGATGGATTTGTCGAAATTTGTCTACATACGGGGGCTTTGTATCAGGCCGAAAATGCATCGGTTTCTTATGAGGCGTTAAGAGTGTTGTCGGAGGCACTTCCAAACGGACTTGACAGACATAAATGTCTTGAAGGGTTCAAATCCATGGTATGGCCCGGCAGAATGGAGAAGATTTCAGAACACTTCTATATTGACGGCGGTCACAACGAGGACGGTATTAAGGCGTTCCTTGAAAGTGTTGCGGTTGATAAAGCGTTTAAGCGTAATCTTTTGTACAGCGCCGTATCGGACAAGAACGTTGAGGCTGTGGCGGGACTTATTAAGGACAGCGGACTTTTTGAGAAGGTTGTTCTTTGTACATTATCAAGCTACAGAGCTGCGGACATAGAGAGATTAAAGGCCGCTTTCGAAGGCATGCATGAAGTAATAGTGGCAGGCGGAACGGAAGAAGGGCTTAAGTTACTTTTAAGCGATAAAGACTGCGATATGCATTATGCTGTCGGTTCTCTTTACCTTGTGGGCGAGATAAAAGCCCTTTATTAGAAGGAATATAACATGATTAATTTTGAAGAAGAATTAAAAAAGTTTAATCCGAGCCTCGAAGTCGAGGAAGTGGGTGAGACAATATACAATCAGGATATTACGGATGTAGCCGACCTGTTTATTCGTATTATTAAGGAAGATAAGGACAATTAATCCATGAGATGTTACAGCTGCGGATGCGAATTGTCCGAGCACAGCTTCTGCACCAACTGTGGCGTTGATGTAGCCCTGTATAAGAAGATTATCAGAACTTCCAATTACTTCTACAACCAGGGACTTGAAAAGGCCAGGGTCAGAGACTTATCCGGCTCAATCGTATCCTTAAGACAGAGTTTGAAATTTAATAAGAACAATATCAAGGCCCGTAACCTTTTGGGACTTGTGTATTTTGAGATGGGTGAAGTTACCGCTGCACTTTGCGAGTGGGTCATCAGCAAGAACCTTAAGGCCAAGAAAAACATGGCGGCCGACTACCTTGACATGGTTCAGTCTAATACCGCCAAGCTTGACGATCTTAACGACGCCATCAAGAAATACAACAAAGCTTTGGAGTACTGCCACAGTGAGGACGGCATAGACATGGCCGTTATTCAGCTTAAAGGCGTACTCAAGACCAATCCCAATTTTGTAAGGGCTCATCAGCTTTTGGCTCTTTGCTATTTAAAGGCCAAGAGACCCGAACTTGCCAAGCGTGAACTTGATAAGTGTAAGGTAATAGATGTTAACAACCTTACCACTCTTCGCTACGAAGCAGAGGTTGAGAGACTTCTCAATCCCGAAGAAGAGCAGGGAGGCAAGAAACGTAAGAAGAAGGGCGAGGAGGAACCCGCCAGCACTTCATATGTAGAGGGCAATGAGCTTATCATTCGTCCCTTGGGCATTAAGGAAAAGAAAGGTTCCAACACGGTTCTTAATATATTGTTTGGTATCGCAATCGGCGCAGCAGCCATGATGCTTACGGTTTTTCCGGGACGATTGAATCATGAGCGCATGAAAGCCCAGGACGAGATTAAAGCAATCGCCAATCAGCTCGATGCCAAGAACATTTACGCATCGGAACTTGAGCAGAAGCTTAGCGATGCCAATGAGAAGAATGCTACACTTAACGAAACGCTCGGCGCTTACGCCGGCACAGAGGGAACTCTTCAGTCTATGGAGAACCTTCTTAAGGCAGCAGCCATTTACCTTGAGAATCCCGAGAGCTTCTTAGAGGTGGCGGATTATATCAAGGAAGTAGACGAGTCTAACTGGACCGATGATACCAGCGAGAACTACAAGCGCTTGTACGCAGCGCTCAAGACTGCTATAGGACCTGAAGTTTGCCAGTCATATTATGACGACGGCTTCAAGGCTTATAAGGACGGTCAGTACGAAGACGCTATCGCATACTTTAACGGAGCCGTATATTTCGACGCGACTCACAAGGATGCGCTTTATTACCTCGCAATGGCCTACCAGTCAGCCGACAAGAAAGAAGACGCGAAGCTTACTTTTAACAAGGTTATAGAACTTTTCCCCGGCACCTGGCACGCCCAGAGCGCGGAGAAAGCACTTAAGAAACTGGAGCAGTAACAGGCTTTCTACATTAAATAAGGATTATGGGGTCACACAACCTTAGGTTTGTGTGGCCTTTTATATTGTTCAAAAATCAATGCGCATATTTTCGAAAAAACGGAAAAGGAGGGGAATGAAATTTTCGTAGAGTTTCGTAATAATACATAAAAAGAAAAAGATAATTATGTGAAATATGCCCGTATTGACATTTTGCACAAAAAAAACTAAAATTTTTCTTGTAAGGACGACCTATTGCGCAATTATCGCGTCGGTCGAAAATTACTCAGATGGAGGGATTTAAATGAAAAAGAAATTTTTAGCGGTCCTTCTTTGCATGGCAATGGTTATTTCAGTATTAGCCGGCTGTGGCAAGAAGCCAGCAAGCACAGGTACAGGCGCAAGCACCGATAAGGGTGGCGCTGCTACCGAATCACGTGAGTATGACATTACCGTATGGGTTGCCAATGAAATTAAGGAACTCACAGAGAAACAGATTAAAGAATTTAACGAGACCAATACTGACGGCATTAAGCTTAACGCTACCGTAGTTCCCGTTTCCGAAGCAGATGCTGCTACTCAGATGCTTACAGACGTTGAAGCAGGCGCAGATATCTTCTGCTTCGTACAGGACCAGTTCGCACGTCTTGTACAGGGTGGCGCTCTCGGACGTCTCGGTGAACAGGCAGCTGAATTTGTTAAGACCAACAACTCAGCAGGTACTGTTGCAGCAGTTACTTCCGGTGATGCAATTTATGCATATCCTATGACTTCAGATAACGGTTACTTCTGCTTCTACGACAAGAGAGTCGTATCCGACGAGCAGATTAAGACCGTTGAAGGCATTATCGAAGCTTGTAAGGCATCAGGCAAGACTTTCTGCTATGACCTTGAGAACGGTTTCTATGATGCAGGTTTCTACTTTGGTGTAGGTTGTGACTCTACATGGGTTACAGATGATGACGGTGAGTTCATCTCCGTTAACGATACTTTCAATTCCGATAAGGGTCTTATCGCAGCTAAGGGTATATACAAGATCATCTCTTCAGGTGTTTGGAACGGTTCTTCCGAAGCTGAACAGTTTGAAGCAAGTATCCCCGCAGCAGTTGTTGTAACAGGTCCTTGGAAGACCGAAGTTGCTCAGAGCATCTTAGGCGAGAACCTTGGTTCCGCTAAGCTTCCTACCTACAACATCGACGGTAAGGATTATCAGATCGGTTCTTTCTTTGGCGGTAAGATGATGGGCGTTAAGCCTCAGGCAGATCCCGCTAAGGGCGCTTGCCTTGCTAAGCTCGCTCAGTACTTAACAGGCGAGAAGTGCCAGGTAGAAAGATTTGAAACCGCTAAGTTCGGTCCTTCCAACAAGGTTGCGGCTGAATCCGATGCAGTTAAGGCAGATCCCGGTCTTACAGCTCTTGCAGCTCAGTCCGACTTCGCTAAGGCTCAGTGTTCCGTACACGGTAAGTGGTGGGACATCGCAAAGGCTATCGCTACTTCCATTAAGGATTGCGGCGGTACAGATGCTGAATTACAGGCTATCAACCAGGCATACTTTGATGCAATCAATGCAGTATTTAACGTAACTCAGGATGAAGCAGAAGCATTCTCCGTAATCGGCGATATTAACGGCGACGGCTGGTCAGTAGACCTTCCTCTTACCCGTACCACCGATGCAGAAGGCGATGCTACATACTATTCAGAGCCCATCAACTTCGTAGCAGGTAACCAGTTCAAGGTTCGCCAGGGCGGCGGCTGGGAAGTTAACTTCGGCGCTGATGGCAAGCTTAATGCAGAGAATAACTGTGAAGCTACCGAAGATGGATGGTTCTTCGTTAAGTTCGTTCCCGCAGCTGACTTATCATCAGCTACCATTACTCTTGAAAAGACCAGCTTCTATGGTTGGGCAGTTATCGGAACCGCTAACGGAACCAACTGGGATACCGACTTAGACATGGAAATTCAGGAAGACGGAACCACCTACAAGCTTGAAGGCGTAGAGTTCGCAGACGGCGGCGAGTTCAAGGTAAGAAGCGGACGTGACTGGGGCAACAACTACGGCGCAGACGGAGTTAAGGACGGCGCTAACATCACAGTTGAAAAAGCAGGCACCTACACAATTACCTTCGATTCAACAACCGGTATGATTACCGTAGAATAGAGGCGGAATAAACCCAAAGGGTTTATTCGAAGCTGACCGATAATAAAGCGCTTCAGCACTTTATTATAATTTAGGACAATACCAAGTCTTATTGCGGGTTGGGGAATATTTCCCCAACCCAAAAGACTTTAATCCCGCTTAAGAGAGGGCACGATATGGGAAAGAGTGAGAAGAAAAAGAAAATCGGTAATGAGCTTTCTTTTGCAAAAGCCATTACGAAGGGGGACATATTTACAAAGCTTTCGGCTCCGATATTCGGACTCGGTTGTTTTGTGAGAGGCCAGATTGCCAGAGGCATAATTTTGCTCGGCTTTGAAGTTTTATTTATCTGGTACATGATTAATTACGGATTGTACTGGGTATCAATGCTTCCTTCTTTAGGACTTGAAGTACCAGCCAAAGAATACGATTCTTTTTACGATCAGTATGTAACGGTCTATCATGACAATTCATTCAAGATTCTTTTGTACGGTGTACTTACACTTTTCCTGATTGCAGCAGCTGTATATACGCTTGTGACAAGCGTTAAGATGTCTTATGCCGCAGAGATTAAGAAGAAAAACGGACAGAAGATTGATAAGTTTAAAGACGATCTTAAGTCACTTGTGGACGAGAAGTTTTATAAGACTTTGCTTAGTCTTCCTGTTCTTGGTATCTTTCTTTTTTCATTCTTACCGATAGTCTTCATGATTCTTGTCGCATTCACCAATTACGACGGAGCTCATGACGGTTATATTACAGGCCTGTTCCACTGGGTAGGCTTTGACAATTTCAAGACGCTGTTTTCTTCAAACGGCGGCACGGGTTCATATTTCAAGATATTTATGGGTATCTTGGGATGGACCATCGTTTGGGCTATTCTTGCAACCTTTACCAACTACATTTTAGGTATCCTCGTTGCAATGATGATTAACAAGAAAGGTATCCGCTTTAAGAAATTGTGGCGTACCATCCTCGTTATGACAATAGCCATTCCTCAGTTTATTTCACTTATGTATGTTTCAAAGATGTTTGATAAGACCGGACTTATCAACGGATTATTGCTGAAACTGGGCTGGGTTACCGCTCCGATTGATTTCTGGGGCACTCCGCTTTACGCAAGAATCCTTGTTGTGGTTATCAACATCTGGATAGGTATCCCTTACATGATGCTTATCGCAACCGGTATTCTTATGAATATTCCTACGGATTTGTACGAGTCGGCGAGAATCGACGGTGCCAATCCCTTCCAGCAGTTTAGATATATCACAATGCCCTATATGCTCTTTGTAACTGCTCCTTACTTACTTACAAGCTTTACGGGCAACATGAACAACTTCGGTGTTATTTACTTCCTTACCGGCGGCGGCCCGGGCAATTCCAAGGCTACTGCGGTCGGCGGAGGCGTAGGTCATACAGACCTTCTTATTACATGGCTCTTTAAGTTAACCCAGGGTACCGAAGCTTCATACTACATGGCTTCCGTTATCGGTATCGTAATCTTCGTTATAGTATCGACCATAACTTTGATCGTATATAACGGACTGGGCTCCAATAAGAATGAGGGAGACTTTGCATGATGAATGAGAAACAAGGACTTGGCATGAGTGCCAAAAGAACAATCAGCAATACAATTATCTACATCATCCTCGTGCTTATGAGTATAATCTGGCTGGCTCCATTCTTTTGCATAGTGTTCCAGTCATTCAGAACCGAGTCTACATGGCAGGTAGGATATGTAATTCCTCAGAAGTGGGGACTTGATAACTATAAGGAACTTTTAAACAGCAGTTTCGTAGACTGGTATAAGAACACGTTTCTTATCGCGCTTGTGGTGTGCGTGCTTCAGACAATTATTGTACTCTGTATGAGTTATACGCTTTCGAGATTCCGTTTCAAGATGCGTAACTTCCTTATGAGATTTATGCTGGTACTTGGACTTTTCCCCGGTATCCTCGGTATCATTATTCTGTACCGCGTACTTGCGGATATGGGTCTTACCAAGAGCAATGCAGTATTCGGCTTGATACTTGTGTACTGTGCTTCTTCAGGTATGGGTTATTATATTTCAAAGGGCTTCTTTGATACGATTCCCATGTCACTTGACGAGGCTGCAAGAATTGATGGTGCGACGAGACTTCAGGTATTTATCCAGATGATTCTTCCGCTTGCCAAGCCCATCGTAATTTATACGATTCTGACAGCGTTCTTAGGGCCTTGGGGAGACTACGTATTCGCTAAGTTTGTAGCATTCAATGAACCGAGCGGTATGAACACTGCGGTGGGTCTTTTCACATGGCTGGCACCCGACGCAATAGGCCGTAAATATACGATGTTCTGTGCCGGCGGTGTTGTGGTGGCTATACCCGTTACATTACTGTTCTTATTCCTTCAGAAGTACTATGTTGAAGGTGTTACGGGCGGCGCCGTTAAAGGCTGATTTCGGGTTGTTTTTAAGAGGGCAGGTCGGGTACCTGCCCTTTCTTTAGGAGGCTTTCAGTGATTAAAAAAAGGATGCCCGCAGTGGCAATGGCTTTGATTATGGTTATGATGACAGGATGCGGCAAGACTCAGGCAGTTACTGAGCCTGCAGAGGATGCCAAGGAATACGTGGTGACCGACGTTAACTTTGACTCTTCGGTAGAAGTGGCGAGGGAAGACAACCACAGGGTTTTCTATGAGATATTTGTAGGTTCTTTTTCTGATTCAGACGGTGACGGACTTGGTGACTTACGAGGAATTATAAACAGATTCGACTATCTTAACGACGGTGATGTAAAGTCAGGTAAGAGTCTTGGTATCGAGGGAATCTGGCTTTCGCCCATTATGGAATCACCCAGCTATCACAAGTACGACGTGGCGGATTATCTTGCGATTGACGATGAATTCGGCACGATGGAGGATTTGAAGGAACTTGTGAAGGTGGCGCATGACCGTGACGTTAAGATTATCATCGACTTTGTCATGAATCACTCAAGCAAGGAGAATGAGTGGTTTAAGAAGTTCTGCACCGCACGCAGACAGGAAGACACTTCCTCTGAGTTCTATGATTTCTATACCTGCGAGAAAGAACCTGTGCCCGGCAGAAGATTTGAGAAGATTGCAGCTTCGGACTGGTATTATGAGTGCAATTTCTCAGGCGATATGCCCGAACTTAACTATGACAATCCTCATGTTAAGGAAACACTTTTAAAGATAGCAAGATTCTATCTTGAAGAGGTGGGCGTAGATGGCTTCAGATTCGATGCCGCCAAGTATATCTACTATGGCGACGAGACCAGGAATGCCGAGTTCTGGCTTGATTTCATGAACGAGCTTAAGAAGATTAAGCCTGACATCTATACAGTTGCGGAAGTGTGGGATTCGGACACCGTTACCGACAAGTATGAGCCCGCGCTTAACTGCTTTAACTTTACCATGTCACAGACCGAAGGCTATATCGCTGAGGCAGCCAAGAAGGGTGACGTTAATAAATACGTGAAATATGTAGACCACTACGTTAAGAATATTGAAGGCAAGAATGCCGATGCGATGATTGTACCTTTTATAGCCAATCACGATACCGACAGAGCAGCGGGCTTTCTTCAGAATACCGGCGGATTTGCCAAGGTTGCGGCCAATCTTTACATCCTCGGCCCCGGCTCACCCTTTATCTATTATGGTGAGGAAATCGGTATGAAGGGTTCAAGAGGCGGCGCCAACACGGACGCTAACCGTCGCCTTGCGATGCTTTGGGGCGATGATGACACCGTTAAGGATCCGAAGGGTTCCGACTACGATGTGAAGCTTCAGACCAACGGCACATTAAACGACCAGCTTTTGAACGAAACGAGCCTTTATAACTATTACAAGCGCCTTATCATGATAAGACGTGCGAACCCCGAGATGTACCTTGGGACTTACGAGCCGCTTTCTTTTGAAGATACCAAGGCAGGCGGATTCATCGGTGACTATCAGGGTACGAAGGTGTGCGTGCTTCACAATACCTCGGGAAGCAGCGTGACACTCGACCTGTCTTCGGCGACGGGGGACACCTTCACGACCATTGCGGCGTCAATCGGAGTAGAGGGTCTTGAGGCCACAATCGACGGAAGCAAGGTAACGATTCCCGCCCAGACCAGCGTGGTGCTCAGGAAATAGGGTGTTGACTTTATTTAAGCCTAAGGTTATAATCCAAAGAAGCAATGAAGATGCGTAAGTAGTATATGTGCAGAGTCAGCAGAGAGTGACGTCACCGGCTGAAAGCGTCATGGCAGAAGGCATATATGAATTTCAACATTGGAGCTTTTCGCGAAAGCTTTCCGGGCGACCGGCGAGTATAAGTGGATGCAGCGCAGCATTACGGCGCAAAGAGTGCGAGACGATATAACGTCGGCTCGAACATGGGTGGTACCGCGATAATTTCGTCCCATGGCAATTAACAGTTGCCATGGGATTTTTTTATATATAAAAATCCGTGGCAGAGATTAGTAAAGAGGAGGATTAAAATGGCTGATTTGAACGAATTAACCGAGAAACTTGCGGCGATTAAGCAAGAAGTTTCAGAAGGCCTCAAGGCGCTTTCAAATTCCAAAGAAGCGTTTGAGTACCGCAAGAGCTTAATGGATTCAAAGGCCGGCAAGATCGGCACTCTCATGAGAGAGATGGGTAAGATTCCAAATGAATTAAAGGCCGAGTACGGTAAGAAAGTTAACGAGATTAAGACTTGGGCACAGGGCGAGTTTGATGCTCTTGAGACCAAGCTTAAAGAGAAAGAAATGATGGCGCGCTACGAAAGCGAGAAGATTGATGTTACTCTTCCTGCCAAGATGCGTCCGAAGGGAAATCTTCACCCCAACACTCAGGTTAAGAACCAGATAGTTGATATCTTCGGTTCCATGGGCTTTGACGTGTATGAGGGAACAGAGATTGAGACGGATTATTACAACTTCACCGCGCTCAACATTCCCGACAATCATCCCGCAAGAGATATGCAGGATACATTTTATTTGTCACCCGAATTTTTACTTCGTACACAGACATCTGCAGGTCAGATTCACGTAATGGAAGAGGGCAAGCTTCCCATCAAGGTTATCTCTCCCGGTAAGGTATTCCGTTCGGATGATGACGCTACACATTCACCGATGTTTAGCCAAATGGAAGGTCTTGTAGTTGATAAGGGTATTACTCTTTGCGACCTTCAGGGTATGCTTAACGTATTTGTAGAGAAGATTTTCGGCGAAGGCACCACCACAAGACTTCGTCCTTCATACTTCCCTTTCACAGAGCCTTCGGTTGAAGTAGACGTAAGCTGCTTCCAGTGTAAGGGTAAGGGCTGTAAGCTTTGCAAGGGTACCGGCTGGATAGAGGTACTTGGCGCAGGTGTAGTCAACAAGAAAGTTCTTGAAGACTGCCACATCGATTCAAACGTATACAGCGGTATTGCTTTCGGTATCGGTATTGAGCGTATCGCAATGCTTAAGTACGGCATTAACAATATTAAATTATTATTCGAGTCCGACCTTCGCGTGTTGGATCAGCTCGATGACTAGAAAGGAGGAAATGTAATATGTTAGTACCCCTTAGTTGGTTAAAAGATTATGTAGATATAGACGTTTCCCCCGATGTGCTTGAGGAGAAGCTCTTCTCATGCGGCTTTGAGGTGGAAGAGAAATATGAAGTCGGCCACGACATAAGCAAGGTTGTTGTGGGTCTTGTTAAGACCTGTGATGCTATCGAAGGCACACACCTTCACCTTTGCACCGTTGATGCGGGTGAGCACGGTACTCTTCAGATTTGCTGCGGTGCCGACAATGTTAAGGCAGGCGGCAAGTTCCCTCTTGCACTTGTAGGCGCTACCGTTTACGCCACCGCCAAGGATCACGTTACCGTTGAAGGCGTTATGACCATCAATGCAGGTAAGCTTCGCGGATATGATTCCTTCGGTATGTTATGTTCGGGCATTGAAATCGGTGTTACCGAGGATATGTATCCCGGCGCAGGCTACAACGGATTACTCGTACTTCCCGACGATGCTGTTCCCGGAAGCGATGTTAAGCCTATTCTCGGACTTGATGACTGGATTTTCGACGTATCCATCACCGCTAACCGTCCCGATTGCCAGAGCATCTTCGGTCTTGCAAGAGAAGTTGCGGCTGTACTTGAGAAGCCTCTTAAGACACCTGCTCTTGATTACACCGAGACCGATGTTAAGAAGGATTTCAAGGTAACGGTTGAAGCTCAGGACATCTGCCCCCGCTACACCGCTCACTATGTATATGATGTTAAGATTGGCGAGTCTCCCGCATGGATGAAGCGCCGCCTCGCACTTGTAGGCTGCAACTCCATCTCCAACATGGTAGACATCACCAACTACGTGTTAAAAGAACTCGGTCAGCCCATGCATGCTTTTGACTATGCATACCTTGAAGGCGATGCAATCAACGTTCGCCGTGCTACTGACGGAGAAAAGATTGTTACCCTTGATGAGAAAGAATTCGAGCTTAACTCAAGCAACCTCGTAATCTGCGACGGCAAGAAGCCTGTTGCTCTTGCAGGTATCATGGGCGGTCTCAATTCAGAGATTCTTGATACCACTTCCGCAGTTATGTTTGAGTCGGCTAAGTTCGAACGTGACAACATTCGTAAGAGCTCCAAGGCTTTGGGACAGGTATCCGACTCAAGCGCAAGATTCTCTAAGGGAGTTGACGAGTACACCACCGTTATGGCTATGAAGAGAGCACTTCACCTTGTTGAGGAGCTTGGCTGCGGTAAGGTTTCATCTACCGGTTTCGATGTTAACACCGGCAACTCCATCGAGCCTTTCGAGTTAAAAGCAAGCGTTTCCAAGGTTAACGGAGTACTCGGCATCAAGGTTCCCGACGCAGACATCGTAAGAATCTGCACCAATCTTGATTTCAAGCCGGAATTAAATGGCGACGATTTAACCCTTCATGTTCCCGCATACCGCGAGGATATGGCTACATACCAGGATGTTGCCGAGGAAGTTATCAGAATGTACGGTTACGACCACATCGTACCCACCTTCATTCCCACAGCTCAGGTTACAAGCGGCGGTTACAACCTTCGTCAGAAGACCGAGCTTAAGATTAAGAACGCACTTTGCGCGCAGGGAGCATTCGAAGGAGTGCATTACTCTTTCTTCTCCCCTTCAGACCTTGATATGTTAAGGCTTCCCGAGGACGCACCCGAGAGACATGCTATTCAGCTTATCAATCCTATCAACAAAGATTTATCCCTCATGCGTACGACGCTTGCACCTCAGATGATTACAGCTATGGCTCGTAACCAGAAGAATGCGATCTTAGAGGGCAGAATCTTTGAAATGGGTAACAAGTTCATTGCCAAGGATTTACCTCTTAAGGAGTACCCTGACGAGCGCGAGACCATCGCAATCGGTGTATTCGGGGACAAAGAAGATTTCTTCAGCCTCAAGGGTCTTGTAGATGCTGTGGCAGCAGCACTTGATATTACTTTCGAGTACGAAGCTGCTACCAAGCCTTTCTTACACCCTTACAGAACAGCCAAGGTTCTCTGCGACGGCGTAGAGATCGGTTATCTCGGACAGGTGCTTTATGAGATTCGTGACGAGCTTGATATGAGAGTAGACAGCTATGTGGCAGAAATCGATCTCAAGGCACTTACCAAGTACTATGGCAAGGACAGAAAGTTCATTCCGCTTCCGAAGTACGCTGTTGAGAAGCGTGATTTCTGCTTCGTAATGGACAAGGCTCTTACATGCGCTCAGATTGAGAACGCTATCAAGGAGTCCTGCGATTACATCACAGACATCGAACTCTTCGACCTTTACGAAGGCGCGCAGCTTGGCGCTGACAAGAAGAGTATGGCATTCTCCGTAGTATTCACTCCTCGTGACGAAGAGTTCACACAGGAGAAGATTGACGGATTCGTAGATACCATTCTTAAAAATCTTTCAGAGAAGTACGGAGCTGTTTTGAGAGCTTAATCTGCAGTCCGACATACAGACATAGAAAGAAGGCGTCGCATCAATGTGCGGCGCCTTTAATATTTTGCGGTATTTTTTGCCCTTTGATGGTGCAATTTATCCCAATAGCAAAAAAATGTAATTTTGGGATAAAAAAAGTGCCTGGATGTTTGAGTTATGTAAACCAGTTATCCCAATACAGAAAAAATTCAAAATTGGGATAAAAAAACGGCAAAATCTTATCCCAAATTGAACTTTTTTTCCATATTGGGATAAAAAGCTCTGAAACAGATCCAAAAACGATGGAAAGTTATCCCAATTTGGCATTTTTCACATATTGGGATAAAGCATGAATTATTGACCGGACAAATTAAGAAAACCACGCGGAAGCCGCGTGGTTTAGCTTAGTTTTCATGCACAGCATTATCTTTCGTATCGATTGTGGGACCGAATACGTAGAAGCGGTCGTAGAGGTATTCAAGCACGAAGTTAAGTCCCATGTTAAGAATGGTCACAAGAAAATCGTTCCAGCCTCTTGTCTCGGCAAGATAGTTGCCAAGGAACGTCGATGCGGGTGTAAATACTGCATAGAACAGGGCTACTTTAAGCATCGCAATCGGTACATTGCCGGCGGACTTAAAAGTAAAGTTCCTGTTAAGAGTGAAGTTCCAAAGCACCGAGAACACAAGAGCAATCAGGTATCTCGGCCAGTAGCTCCAATCGGTTAATGCTGTAAGCAGCGAGAACCATCCAAACTCTATAAGTCCCGCCGAAGCGGAAAACAGTACGAACTTTAATGTTCTTATCAATTCTTTGTTCTTCATTTCGAAATTAAATCCCCTTAATCCAAGTTTCTAACCTCACCCATCTTACCACAGCCGCCCCGGGAATGCCAGCCCTGTCATAAACGACGACGTCACGCCCCGGGCAATAAAAAAGCGCCGAACCGAGTCGGCGCCTGAAAAATCGTATGGATTATTTTGCTTCGTTTACAAGGTACTTACCTGCCGCAAGCCAGATGAGATATACGAATGCGGAGGCGATTAAAGCGGTGAAGAGCTGAGTAATTGAGAAAGTCTTTTGAGCAACTTTAATCATCTCAGGCTTGGGAAGGTTTACAAAGCGCACAAGGATGAAGTTTGAAATAACCGCACCCATGAATAAAGCTTTAAGAATCGAGCCGGCAATAAGACCGACGAGAAGTCCGATGAGAAGCTTGTTCTTAATGTTTTTGTAGAATACATACACGCATACGCACATGATGATGTTACCGAGTGCAATGGCCGGAATCATCAGGAAAGGTGCGGCTGCAACAATGGGGGAACCTGTGATTAAGAATGAAGCGATGGGAGCTATTACAGAAAGAATGATGCCCATCACAAGACCGAGAGTAAGTGTTGCAATAATTAAGGTAGCGTTAACGATGGGGCCGGTGATATAAACCGATAAGTTCTTAAAGAACATGCTCGCAATCATGATGGCGAGCAACACTCCGCCGATAGCGATTTGTTTGGTTGTGATTTTTTTCATATAATCCTCTTTGACGCGACGAGAAGTGTAGGGGCCCGACCGCGTTCTCTTTCACAAGTTACTATACGCTTACTTTGATTAACAGACAAGCAAAAAGGATAAATCTTGTGTTTTTTGACCGATATTTTTATAATGTATATGTTCATTGATTTTATCAGGATGGGGGCGCGGTTTGAAAGCTTTACTAAAAAGGCTTAATTCCATAACGATTTTCATTATAACCGGCGTGATGGTAGCGCTCACCGGTCTTCTTATTTTCTTTTTCGTATCCTATACAAGAACGTTAAGCCGCACCGAATCGGATGTGACTTATGACAAATATTATGTGATGATTACCGATGATGCGGAGTCTTCCTTCTGGAAGTCTGTGTATGAGGCGGCTTCCCTGCGGGCGGCGGAAGAGAATGCTTATGTTGAGATGATTTCCGACAACTTATCGCGTGAGTATAGTCAGGCGGAGCTTATGGAAATAGCCATTGCTTCCAAAGTAGACGGTATAATAGTGACGGCGGGTGAGTCAGAGGAGATCACGGAACTGATTAATCAGGCCTATGAAGAAGGAATTCCGGTTATAACACTCTTTAACGACAATGCACAGTCGGAGCGACTAAGCTTTGTGGGTGTAGGCAACTATAATCTGGGTAAAGAATACGGCAACCTTATTATTCAGATGGCCAAAGAAGGAGCGTTCCCCGGTAACCACATCAATGTAGCGGTACTTGTAGACGGAGGAGCGGAGAGCTCGGGACAGAACGTCCTTGCGGCCGGTATTCAGGATACCATAGACAAAGAAAGCTCCGAAACCGTTGTCAGTCACAAAAGAATAGACGTTACGCTTGTGCCCGTGGATGCATCCAACAGTTTCTCGGTGGAAGAGTCTGTCAGAAATCTGTTCCTGAGAGGAACGGGCAGCATACCCAATATCGTGGTGTGCCTTAACGAGACAGAGACCAACAGCGTTTATCAGGCGGTAGTCGATTACAATCAGGTAGGAATTGTGAATATTCTGGGATACTACGATTCCGGAGCAATTTTAAAGGGAATAGAACGAGATGTTATTTATGCCACGCTTTCCATTGATACCGAGCAGCTGGGGCAGTATTGTATAGACGCGCTTACGGAATATTATGAACTTGGCTATACCAGCCAGTATTCCACTGTTGACAGTTACGTTATCAATAAGCGAAACGTAGCGGAATACATGGGGGAGGCGCAGAATGAAAAGTAAGCTTAGAAACCTCCCGTTAAGAATCAAACTAACCGGCATTACCCTGGCTGTTAACATGCTGGTATTCGTGATTAACATGGTACTTCTCGTTGCGATGAACAACATGTCCGACAAGATAGATAACGTCTACAAGGCTAACCTCCAGCTCAATGAAATATCCATATCCATTAAATCTGTTCAGGACAGTATGGTTGAGTACCTGGGCACCAAGACCAGCGATTCTTTGGAGAATTACTACAGAAGGTGGCAGGCATTTTCCGAAATGATTGAAGAGCTTAATGACGAGGTAACCGGCAGCACCATAGGCCGAATGGAACGCTCCATCAAAGAAATGTCGAAGCGATACCTTGAAGAAGTCGGACAGACTATTTTTGCCAAGCGTGGACGTAACGTCGAGAAGTATCGCACCCGCTACGAGGAAGCCACCAAACTTTACAGATATATCAATACTTACATATACAGTCTTAACAATGAGCAGTTCAAGGAAAACTCCGCCAACTACCGAGAGATGCTTGACGCCTTCAGACGATTCGAAGTTGCGGGCAACCTTATAATGGTGGTGGTTATTTTCACGAGTACACTGCTTATACTTAAACTTACATCCAACCTTATAAGACCTCTTCGTTCCCTCACGGGCGCGGCGGATGAGGTTGCGAAGGGTAATTTTGAAATATCCACATTACCCGTCAATTCTTCCGATGAAATCGGCGTCGTTACGAATGCTTTCAACAAGATGGTGGTCAACATTCAGGAATACATCGAGAAGATGCGTGAAAGCGCCGAGACAGAGCGTCAGCTCAAGGAAAAAGAACTTATGATGGAAACACACCTTAAGGATGCCCAGCTTAAGTACTTACAGGCGCAGATTAATCCGCACTTTCTTTTTAACACACTTAATGCGGGTGCGCAGCTTGCCATGATGGAGGGCGCTGACAAGACTTACGAATACGTGCAGATTATGGCGGAGTTCTTCAGATATAACGTTAAAAAGGGCACCAGAACCGTTACCATCGGTGAGGAGCTTGAACTTGTAGACAATTACATTTACATATTAAACGTACGATTCTCGGGCGACATTCATTATGAGAAAGAAGTGGACAAGTCACTTCTTAATGTAGAGATGCCCAGTATGATACTGCAGCCTATTATCGAGAACTGCGTGAACCACGGTATCCGCGAGATGATGGGTGAGGGACGCATCAAGATGAGCGTTTATGCCATGGACGATACGGCCTGCATCAGAATCGAGGACAACGGTATCGGAATGGATGAGGATACAATCGATCGCTTAAGAAACGGGCGACCTGCATCCGACGAGAAGAAGGACTCAAACGGCATAGGAATGGACAACGTTTACGCGCGTCTTAAGCTGTTTGCGGGAACGGACGATGTTCTTTCGATAGAAAGCGACGGCCCGGGCAAGGGCTCAAGATTCACCATTTACTTAGACATTAAGGAGAAACGCGATGTATAAAATAATGCTTGCCGACGATGAAGGCATAGTAATCGACTCCCTTAAGTTCATAATTCAGAAGGAATTCGGCGACGAGTGCCGCGTGGAATACGCCAAGACCGGCAGAAACGTCATAGAGCTTGCCGAGAGCTTTCATCCCGATATTGCCGTTATGGATATTCAGATGCCCGGAATCAACGGTATCGATGCCATGCGCGAGATTCGTAAGACCAACGACAACGTTATTTTTATCGTAATGTCGGCTTACGATAAGTTCGATTATGCCAAGGAAGCCATGAAGCTTGGTGCCATCGAGTACATCACAAAGCCCATGGAGCGTAACCGTATCATCGCGGCTCTTAAGAAAGCCATGAACATGGTTACGGAAGAGAAGAACCGCCGCTCCAACGACTTACTGGTCAAAGAAAAACTCGAGACCGTCGTGCCCATCCTCGAGAACGGCCTTATTTACAACATTCTTTTTCATGAATACTTTGACGAAGATATAGATAATTATAAGACGATGCTCGACATTCATGCTGAGAACGCTTACATGATGGTGCTGGTATCCGGTGATGCCAAGGAAGGCAACCACATGACCAATGCCCTCGGTTCGAGTGTCAAGCTACAGCAGAATTACAGGGAAATTCGCGAGTACATAAAGCTTTATTTTAACGGTATCGTAGGTTCCGTTATGGGTAATAAGATTGCCGTGCTGGTGCCCTGTGACTATGAGGAAATGGATTACGCGGAGCGCGTAAGCGTAATTACCAATGCGCGCGAGATGATTCATAAGCTTAGTCATACCACCGATATTGCTTTCAGAGTGGGTATCGGCAAGGTTAACAAGCTTTCCCGTATGGACAATTCCTACAGGGACGCGGTTAATGCGCTTCTTATTACGACCAATACGCTGGCGCACGCGGACGACCTTCCAATCGGATGCGCTTATACAGGCGACTACCCGATTGAGCTTGAATTAAGACTCTTTGAAGAGATTGCCAAGGGACGTACCGAGGCGGCGCTCAGTGTTGCGCGCGATTTCTTTGAATGGGTTCGTACCCGCGATATTATGGATGCGCGACTGAAAGTGCTGGAGTTTGCGCTAAGGGCAGAGACGCTTGCTTATGAAAACGGTATGACATATAAGCTTGAAGACCGCCGCGATTACCTTCCGAGGGTTATGGAAGCACAGGACGCGGATTCCTTGTGGGAGTGGTTTAAGGACAGGGTTATTTTCTCCTGCACAAGCATTTCCAATAAGAAGACCGAAAGCTCCAACGATGTGGTAGAAGCGTCGAAAGCATATATTGAGGCCAATTACACGAAGAACATCACGCTTGACGACGTTTCCATGGCAGTTAACATCAGTTCATACTATCTCAGCCGAATTTTCAAGGAAAGTACCGGCGAGAACTTTATCGATTATCTTACGAAGCTTAGGATTGAGCGGGCCAAGGAGTTACTTAGCACCACGCAGTATTCCATGAAGGAAATCTGTCAGATGGCGGGCTATTCCGATCCCAACTACTTCAGTAAATCATTTAAAAAGAATGTGGGTGTGACTCCCACGGAGTACAGAGAGGGTAAATAAGTGAAAAGATTTTTGGCGGGGTTAATGGTTATGGTACTCCTTCTTTTGCCCGGATGCAGAGCAGGGGAGAAGGCGGAGGAAAAGAAAAAGGTTGCGCCCAACGACAAGATTCAGATAGCAATGAGTTTTGATTCTTTTGTTATCGAGCGCTGGCAGCGTGACAGAGACGTGTTCGTATCGACGGCCAAGGAACTGGGGGCCACGGTTAATGTACAGAACGCCAACGGTGACGTTGAAAAGCAGAAAGAGCAGATTGAGTACTTTATTAAGAAGGGCGTGGACGTAATCGTAATAGTCTGCATCGATTCGGAATCCCTTAAGTCTACGGTTCAAAAGGCCAAGGACGAGGGCATCAAGATTATTGCTTACGACCGTCCCGTTACCAATTCCAATGCGGACCTTTATATTACATTTGACAATGAAATGGTAGGAACGCTGATGGCCGAAGCTTTGGCTAAGAGCGGTGCCGCAGGCGGCAATGTGCTGATGCTCGGCGGTTCGCCGCTTGACAATAATGTACCCGCGGTTGAGAAAGGATTCCTCGATGTATGCGCGCGTGAGAACATGACGGTAATCGATACGATTCACTGTGACGGCTGGCGCGCCGAGATTGCAGGTGATTATATTTATGAGCATGAGGACATGGTTCTTAATGCGTCCGGTATCATGTGCGGTAACGACAACCTTGCCGGTAAGGTAATAACGGCACTCTCCGAGAAGAGACTTGCGGGCGACCTTCCCGTTGTGGGCCAAGATGCCGACCTCGAGGCCTGTCAGCGAATCGTTGAAGGCACTCAGAACATGACGGTTTACAAGCCTGTGGAGAAACTTGCGAAACGAGCTGCCGAATGTGCAATCGCCCTTGCCAAGGGAGAGCCTCTCGAAGGCGACGATGTCACCACAATAAATGACGGTTCCTATGACATTCCTTACATAGGCCTTAAACCCATTGCGGTTACCAAGGATAACCTTGACGAAGTCATTATTTCAAGTGGCTTCCACCTCAAAGAAGACGTGTATTTAAACGTTCCGGAGAAGATGCCCGGGAATTAAAGCGAAACGGTTTCTTTGGCGGAAAAGCATTAGGTAAAACATAGTAAAAAGTAAAAATAGTAAAATCTTGCAAGACTTGCGTGCTGTATGACAAAAATTTACAGCGCGCATTTTTTTACCCATCAAGGTGCAAAATAATTTCAAGATGGGTAAAAATTAATTACTTGTTAATTATGTTATTCTTTATCCGTAACAAAAAACTACCTTATAAAGGGAGGAAAGAATATGAAAAAGAAACTTTTAAGCATAATCCTCGCTTGCGCAATGGCAATTTCAGTGCTTGCAGGTTGTGGTGCAGGCGGTGCAGGCGGAACAAAGGTCGGCGTTGCAATGCCTACAAAGGATTTGCAGAGATGGAACCAGGACGGTGCCAACATGGAGAAGCAGCTTAAAGAAGCAGGCTACACTGTAGACCTTCAGTACGCTTCCAACGACATCGCTACACAGGTTTCTCAGATTGAGAACATGATCAACTCCGGTTGTAAGGTTCTCGTTATCGCTTCAATCGAAGGCGATTCACTCGGAACCGTTTTAGCTCAGGCTAAAGAAAAAGGCGTTAAGGTTATCGCTTATGACCGCCTTATCATGAACTCCGACGCTGTTACATACTATGCAACATTCGATAACTACATGGTAGGTACCAAGCAGGGCGAATACATTGAGCAGCAGTTAGGTCTTAAGGACGGCAAGGGCCCCTTCAATATCGAGCTTATCACCGGTGACCCCGGCGACAACAATGCAAGATTCTTCTTCCAGGGCGCTATGGATGTTCTTCAGAAGTACATCGACAATGGTCAGCTTGTAGTTAAGTCCGGTCAGACAGACTTTGCTACCGTTGCTACTCAGGGCTGGTCAACAGAGAACGCACAGAACAGATTCGATGCTATTATCTCCGCTAACTACGCAGACGGCACACAGCTTGATGCAGTTATGGCTTCCAACGACTCTACAGCAATGGGCGTTACCAACTCCCTTATTGCTAACTACGAAGGCAACCACTCCAACTGGCCTATCATCACCGGTCAGGACTGTGATATCGCTAACGTTAAGAATATGATCGCAGGCAAGCAGTCAATGTCTATCTTCAAGGATACCCGTACTCTTGCAGCTAAGACAGTAGAAATGGTTGACGCTATCATGAAGGGTAAAGAAGCTCCTGTTAACGATACCAAGACATACGACAACGGAAAGGGTATTGTTCCTTCATTCCTTTGCGAGCCCGTATTTGCTGATATCAACAACTACGAAGAGTTACTTATTAAGTCCGGTTACTACACCGCAGATCAGTTAAAGTAATACATCTTTATAAAAAATGAGCGCAGGCGGGCTTGTCCCGCCTGCTGTTTCTGAAAGGACATAGAAAAGGGAGGATTCAAATTGGCTAAGATATTGCTTGAAATGAAAAACATAACCAAAACCTTCCCGGGCGTTAAAGCATTAAGCGACGTAAACCTTCAGGTGGAAGAGGGCGAAATTCACGCTCTTGTAGGTGAGAACGGAGCCGGTAAGTCCACATTGATGAACGTTTTAAGCGGAATTTATCCTCACGGCACATACGAAGGGGATATCGTTTATGACGGTGAGGTTTGTGAATTTCATACAATCAAGGACAGCGAGGCAAAGGGAATAGTTATTATTCACCAGGAACTTGCGCTGATTCCTTATATGACTATTGCAGAGAATATGTTCCTCGGTAATGAGCGAGGCAGCAAATTCAAGATTAATTGGAATGAAACGAATGATCTTGCGGCAAAATACCTTAAAGTGGTAGGCCTTAAAGAACAGCCGCAGGTTCTGATTAAAGATATAGGTGTGGGTAAACAGCAGCTTGTTGAAATAGCCAAGGCACTTGCGAAGAATGCCAAGCTTCTTATTTTGGACGAGCCCACAGCATCCCTCAACGAAGAGGATTCAAAAGCACTTCTCGATCTTTTGCTTAAGTTCAAGAAGGAAGGAATGACATCAATCATCATCTCCCACAAACTAAACGAGGTATCGTACGTTGCGGATAAGATTACCGTTATCCGAGACGGTCAGACAATCGAAACACTCGATAAGGCAACGGACGATATCTCGGAAAGCCGTATCATAAAGGGCATGGTAGGTCGAGAAATTGCAGACCGATTCCCGAAACGCCCCAAGAATATAGTTAACGATCAGGGAGAGATTAAATTAGAGGTAAGAAACTGGACTGCTTATCACCCGATCTACTCGGAAAGAAAGGTTGTCGACAACGTCAACTTTAACGTAAGAAGAGGTGAGATTGTAGGTATAGCGGGCCTTATGGGTGCAGGACGTACCGAGCTTGCGATGAGTATCTTCGGAAAGAGCTACGGCGACAACATTTCCGGTCAGGTATTCATAGACGGTAAAGAGGTTCACATGAACAATGTTCGTGAAGCCATCGACCACAAGCTTGCATACGTAACCGAAGACCGTAAAGGAAACGGACTTATTCTTTCGAATACCATTAAGCTTAATACTACGCTTGCCAACCTTGCGGGTGTCAGCAAGCATAAGATTATCAATAAGGACGAAGAATATGCCGTAGCGGTTGACTATCGTAAGAAACTTTCCATAAAGTGTCCTACGGTAGAACAGAATGTAGGCAATCTTTCCGGCGGTAACATGCAGAAAGTATTGCTTGCAAAATGGATGTATGCCGATCCCGACATTCTTATTTTGGATGAGCCTACAAGAGGTATCGACGTAGGTGCCAAATATGAAATTTATTGCATCATGAATCAGCTCGTGGCTGAGGGCAAATCAGTTATTATGATTTCTTCCGAAATGCCGGAACTTTTGGGAATGTGCGATAGAATTTATATAATGAACGAAGGCAAGATGGTAGGTGAACTTGATGCGGCTGAGGCATCTCAGGAAGCAATCATGTCACACATCATTAAGGCCGGTTAGGAGCGACGACAATGACTAATTCGAAATTACTTGATTTTGTAAAAAAATATACAATGATTATCGTACTGGTTCTGGTGCTTAGCTTATTTGCTATTTTGACCGGCGGTTCTATCTTGCTTCCGGCTAACGTATCCAACATCATTTCACAGAACGCGTACGTATTCATTCTTGCAACCGGTATGCTTCTTTGCATACTTACCGGCGGTAATATCGACCTTTCCGTTGGTTCGGTTGTATGTTTCGTAGGTGCCGTAGGTGCCAAACTCATGGTTGACAAGGGCGTTAACATGTACCTTGCAATCTTCATCATGTTACTTACCGGTACCGCAATCGGTGCATTCCAGGCATTCTGGATTGCATATGTAAGAATACCTCCTTTCATCGTAACACTTGCAGGTATGCTTGCTTTCAGAGGCTTAAGTAACGTAGTACTCGACGGTCTTACTGTTTCCATTACAGGACAGGTTCAGTTCGTTAACATCTTCGGCGGCGGCGCTAACTGCTACATCCCCGATTACTTCCACTTCGGAGCAATTAACGGATTCTGCCTTGTGGTTGGTATTATTGCGGCAGCACTTTTGGTAATGTTCCAGCTTAAGAGCAGAATCAGCAAAAAGTCAAAGAACTACGAAGTTGAATCTGCAGTTGCTTTCTGGATTAAGACGGTTGTTATTGCAGCGGTAATTATTGCTTTTGCTTTCAGACTTGCACAGCACAAGGGTATTCCTACCGTCCTTATCTGGGTTGTACTGGTAATCGTAATTTACGGTTACATTACTTCCAACACCACCGTTGGTCGTGCTTTCTACGCAGTAGGCGGTAACGAGAAGGCTACCAAGCTTTCCGGTATCAACACTAACAGAGTTTACTTCCTTGCATACACCAACATGGGTCTTCTTTCCGCACTCGCTGCAATGGTAACAATTGCAAGACTTACCTCAGCGCAGCCTACATACGGTCAGAACTACGAAATGGATGCCATCGGCTCCTGCTTCATCGGCGGTGCTTCCGCATACGGCGGAATCGGAACCGTTCCCGGCGTTATCGTAGGTGCGGTCCTCATGGGTGTCATAAACATGGGTATGTCCCTTATGGGCGTTGACGCCAACATGCAGAAGGTTGTAAAGGGTGGCGTATTACTTATCGCAGTTATCTTTGACGTAGTATCAAAGCGCGGTAAATGGTTTGCTAAAGATTGATAATTTTTCTCATAATCCTCTAAAGGGAGTCAGGCTTCGGCCGGGCTCCCTTTATACTTTTCGCCCTTTCATGGAGGATATGGTACAATGAGAGAGGAGGGCGGAATATGGCTAAGTGCGATGTGTGCTTCAGGCAGTGCGAGATAAAAGAAGGCGACGTCGGGTTCTGTGGCGCAAGAACCTGCGTTGACGGCAGGGTCACGGTAGGCAACTATGCCAAGATTACATCGGCGGCTTTAGACCCGATAGAGAAAAAACCTCTTAAGATGTTTCATCCCGGCAGGAAGATTTTGTCGGTAGGCTCATACGGCTGCAACTTAAGGTGTCCGTTCTGCCAGAATAATGAAATATCCTGGGGCGACAGGGTCAAGCTTTATGCCGCAAGCGCGGAGGAATGGTTGCCCGAGGAGATTACGGCTAAGGCGTTGGAGCTTAAGGCGGTCGGAAACATTGGAGTTGCTTTTACCTACAATGAGCCGCTGGTGGGCTACGAGTTTGTAAGGGATACGGCGAGGCTGGTCCGAGAAGCAGGCATGGAAAATGTGCTGGTATCCAACGGCACCGCAAGCGAGCGCGTGTTTGAAGAGATTGCGCCATATATCGATGCTATGAATATAGATTTGAAGGCCTTTACCGACGGGTTCTACAGGAAGCTTATCGGTGGGGATTTTGAAATGACGAAGCGCTTTATCGAGCGTGCGGTCGAGACTTGTCATGTGGAACTTACCACGCTTATTATTCCGGGCGAGAATGACAGTGAAGATGAGATGCGTAAACTTAGCGCCTGGGTGGCAGCACTGCAGGAGCGGGCAGGCAAGGCGATTCCTCTTCATGTAACTAGGTTCTTCCCGCAGTTTAAGATGACTGACAGAGGGCCGACGCCGGTGGAGACGGTTTACAGGCTCGCAGAAGTGGCGCGTGAGAAGTTAGAGCATGTTTTTGTGGGTAATGTTTAGGGAGGTAATACGATGGCTATAGTAGGTGCATTTATGGTTCCTCACCCGCCGATGATAGTTCCCGCTATCGGGCGCGGCGGCGAGAAGCAGGTTCAGGCGACAATTGATGCTTACGAGCGTGTGGCGGATATGATAGCGGAGCTTAAGCCCGAGACGATTATCATTTCGAGTCCGCATTCTATAATGTATGCGGACTACTTCCACATTTCGCCCGGGCGTGGCGCGAAGGGTTCTTTTGCCGACTTCGGAGTTCCGTCGGTGGAATTTGAAGAGGAATACGATTTCGAACTTGTGAATCATCTCGCGGATTTGTGCGCAAGCAAGAATTTCCCCGCAGGCACCATGGGCGAAAGAAAACGCGAACTCGACCACGGCACCATGGTACCCCTGTGGTTTATCGAGAATAAATATAAGGATTTCAAACTTGTTCGGACGGGACTTTCCGGACTCGACTTTATAAAGCATTACGAATATGGCATGCTCATTAAGCAGACGGTCGAATCCCTTGACAGGCGTGTCGTGTTCGTGGCAAGCGGCGACCTGTCGCACAAGCTTCAGACTTACGGTCCTTACGGCTTCGCCGAGGAAGGACCGGAGTATGACAAGCGCATTATGGATGTGTGCGGTAACGCGAGATTTAAGGAGCTTTTTGACTTTGATGAAAACTTCTGCGACAAGGCAGCGGAGTGCGGACATCGTTCCTTCGTCATTATGGCGGGTGCGCTCGACGGAACCGCTGTTGAGGCTACGCAGTACTCTCACGAAGATGTCACGGGTGTCGGTTACGGCATATGCTCTTTCATGCCGAAAGGAGTTGACAACGGCAGAAAATTCCTTGATGCCAAGCTTGCAGACGAGGAGCACGAACTCCGGGTGAAACGTGACAAATCCGACGCCTATGTCAGACTTGCGAGAGCTTCCGTTGAGTATTTTGTGAACAATCAGACTCAGATGGCGACACCTGCAGATGTTCCGGCAGAAATCACCGGCACCCGCGCGGGCGCCTTCGTATCCATTCATAAATTCGGCAAGTTACGTGGCTGTATCGGTACCATCGCGGCCACACGCAAGAATCTTGCCGAAGAAATCATCAAGAACGCAGTAAGCGCATCTTCCGAAGACCCGCGCTTTGCGCCCATCGAGCCCGACGAACTTAAGTGGCTCGACATTACAGTAGATGTCCTTGGCGAGGCAGAGCGCATTGACTCCAAAGACGCCCTCGATGTCAAACGTTATGGCGTCATCGTTGAAAGCGGCTATAAGCGAGGCCTTCTTTTGCCTGACTTGGACGGTGTGGACACCGTCGATGAGCAGATATCCATCGCCTGCCGCAAGGCCGGCATTCCCGAGGGCAGTAACATCGACCTGTACCGCTTTGAGGTGGTCAGACACTACTAGCAAGTGCCTTTTTCGCAACTTAGACATGCCACGACGCAACTTAATACATGACCTATTGAACATAAGCTCCTTTGCCTGTATCGTGTGTTTATCGACAGAGACAAAGGAGCTTTAATCATGAAAACAAGAGCAAAAGAAGGATTCAAATTTTTATCATACGGACTTGAGGCATTCGCGGTAATCGGCATAGAATTGCTGATTGGTTACGTAATCGAGGCCAACATTTATCATAAAGGGTTTAGCGAGTATAACACTTGGCAGAGCATTCTTCACTGGGTACTCACCTGCACATTCTGGGGCATCGGCGCATATCTAGTTGTTCAGGATTGCAAGAAGCATTCAGACCTTGACTTAATTGCAAACGTCAAAAAGACCGGACTTTTCGGCTCAAACATCAAGGTATGGCAGTGGATTCTGATAGTAATCGGTGTGGTTATCTGCCTCATAAGCACTTGGATTGACTGGAACGGCAGCAAGGTTCTTACGGAGTGGAATAAGAGAGGACCCCTTCTTTTTACATTCCAGTACATTTATTATCTGTTTGAAGTTTTGCTGGTTTTGCTTATAATTATTTTCGGACAGACTGCATTTGAAAAATGGTTTAACAACAACAAAATCCCCTTCGGTGGCATTCTTGTGGGCCTTACCTGGGGACTCGGTCACTGGTTTACAAAGGGTTCTTTGGGAACAGGACTTTACACCGCAGTGGGCGGTTTCGTGTTCGGAAGCGTATATCTTCTTACCAACCGAAATGTTAAGCTTTCATACATTCTGTTATGCATAATGTTTATTCTTTAATACGGAGCTTAAATGAAACTTATCAAGACCAAGGATGAATCGCTTAAAGAAAACTTCCTGGAACTTCATTACAACATAATAGATGCGGAGACAACAGCGGTTTTGAATCGTCTGAAATCTTCTTTTGGCTACATCGAGGGCACAATTGGCGAGAGAAAGACCACGGTAGCCCTTTCGGATATATTCTACTTTGAAACCGTGGACCGTAAGACTTTCGCATACACCGACGAGGCCTGCGTAGAGGTGAGAGAAGCCCTTCGCGATATAATTGACAATCACGCGGAGGCAGGCTTTATCAGAGTCAGCAAGTCATGCGTAGTCAATATTTACAAGGTCAAGAAGCTTGAAGGTGACATGAACATGCGTGTCATAATTTACCTTAAGAATGACGAAAAGCTTATTATGAACAGAAGCTACAGAGACGAATTCTACGAAGCGCTTAAGAAGCTTCAGGGAGGCAGTGGCCGATGAAACTTATTACAAAACACAATTTCTTTTACATCGTATGCGTAAGCTTTACACTTATAACCACGGGCAAGCTTTTACTGGAAAAAATTGATGGCTTTACCGACCGATATTACAGCGAGAACATATTCACTATTCTTGTTATCTCAATCCTCGGAACGCTGGTGCTTGCAACGCATTACTACTTGAGGCGGTTCCCGTTCATACCGGTATTCATAGGTCAGTACCTTGTTACCATCGGCATCGTGTGTCTCGCCATCTGGATCGGGCAGAAATTCACCGACTTCGCACCGTCTGCATACAAGGACATGATTATTTCGGTAACAATTCCTTTTGTAATAGGAGCGATAGTCTATTATGTCGCTTTCTTTCGCGAGATTAAAAAGGCCAATAAACTTCTTGAAAATATGAATCACTAATTTACGCCACGGCTGGTACCGTGGCTTTTTTATTGGTATCGAGGTATCGTTTTTGAATGCCTGAAGTGGCGTGATTTCGTAGATTTGTCCCAAACAGCATACTTTTTCCGTATAGGAATAAATTGGCATCAAGAAAGGCGGAGGGGCGCGAAAAGCAAGGGGCAGGCAAGTCAATAGGGCAATTTGGGGGTGTTTGTCCATGGACTTGAGTATATACAAGGGGTATGCTATAATGGGCGGGATGGAAAACGATATTAATACTACGACATGTAGAGTTGTATACTACGAAGACGAATTGAATGATGAATTCTCCGAGGCACAGATTAAAGCACGCGTCATTGATGAAAGCTATGATTACGACGGCGGAGTGTTGAGAAAGCTTGGAAGAGTTTTCTTTTACTATATGCTGGTGAGACCGGGTGCAGCAATCTTCTTAAAGCTTAAATACAATCATAAGATTGTGGGCAAGGAGAAGATAAAGCCTTACAGGAAGACAGGGTATTTCCTCTACGGCAATCATACCAATCCTGTGGCGGATGCGTATATTCCCAGCATGATTGCTAAGCCTAAGGGAGTGTATGTGATAGTGCATCCCGCCAATGTGTCGATTCCGGTGCTTGGAAAGATTAATCCGAGCTTGGGTGCGATACCGCTTCCCGATACCAAGGGGGCGCTTAGGGGATTTGAGCAGGCGGTTAAGAAAGCGATTGATAAGACGGCTTGCGTGGCAATTTACCCGGAGGCACATATCTGGCCGTATTGCACATGGATTCGAAACTTCAGGGATGCGTCATTTAGGTATCCCGTGAAGACCGGCAAGCCTGTGTTCTGCTTTACGAACACATATCAGGAGAAGAAGGGCAGGAATCCACAGATAGTGACTTATGTGGAGGGACCTTTCTTTGTCAATGAAGAGCTTCCGACCAAAGACAGGAAGAAAGATTTGCGCGACCGCGTATATGAAGCTATGTGCAAGAATGCCGAGCATAACACGGTCACACTTGTAGAATATATTAAGCGCGATGAAACAGGAGCGCAGGGGGAATAGTACATGAATTTACTCTTTTCGGGTAATGACTATGTTTTTGACGGAATCATGACGTGTCTTCTGTCGATATTTAAGAGGACTAAGTCGACGGAGCCGTTTAATGCATATGTCCTTACCATGGATGTGTCTCATCTAAAGCCGGCGTATGTGCCGATAAGCGATGAGAAGATAGCGTTTCTTGACGGGGTGGCGAAGGGTTACAATCCCGACAACAGAATAATTAAGATTGATGTTACAGACATATACATGCGCGAGTTCGCGGCCTGCCCCAATGAGCAGTGCTATTGCTCGCCTTATACGCTCTTAAGACTTTTTATAGACATGATTCCCGAGATTCCGGACAAGATTCTGTATCTTGACGCAGATATCATGTTTAACAGAGAAATCGAGCTTTTGTACGACATCGACATTACGGGGTACGAGTATGCTGCGGCGCGTGACCATTACGGTAAGTACCTTACGCATCCGAACTCGATTAATGCCGGCGTACTCCTTTTTAACATGGATGAGTGCAGGAAAACGGGGCTTTTTGAGAAGGCTCGCAACCTGATTAAGACCAAGAAACTTATATTTGCCGACCAGAGCGCGATTTTCAGGAGCACCACCCGTAAGAAGATGCTTCCGCAGCGCTTTAACGATCAGAAATTCCTGCATAAGCACACGGTGGTAAGGCACTTCTCCAAGCGTCTGTTCTGGCTGCCGTATCCACATACGGACAATATCAAGCAATGGCACGTGACCAAGGTCCACAAGGTGTTCGGTTACGATGCTTTTGACGACAGTCTGTATGAATATATTTACCTTAGGAGAAAGTATGAAACTGAAAGGGAACTTGAATCTGCTAAAGAGAAGTAGGGTTGTGCCCGTTTTCTTTGCGGCAGATGACAAATACATTCGATTCATGGCTGTGACCATGCAGTCGCTTATAGCCAACACTTCCAGGAAATACCGTTACGAATTGTACGTTCTTAACACAGACATCTCTGAAGAGAGCAAGACCAAGTTAAGACGCTTAGAGACCATCAACTGCAAGATTTTCTTCGTAGACGTATCCAAGGAACTTGCCAAGATTGAAAAGAAAATCACGCTCAGAGATTACTACTCATCGACGACTTATTATCGCCTTTTTATCTCCGAGATGTTTCCGCAATTTAAAAAGGTGTTATACCTCGACAGCGATACAATTGTCAAAGAAGACATTGCGAAGCTTTACAGCTACCAGCTCGGCAACAACTATATCGGCGGCGTGCGCGACCAGATTGTGGCGCAGACCGATGTGTACGGCGACTATGTAGAGAAGGTTCTCGGAATCTCCCGCGGCGCTTATTTCAACGCCGGCGTGGTGCTTCTTAACTGCGAGGCCTTCAGAAGCAGCCACATGCTCAAGCAATTCGTGAAGCTTCTTAACAACTACAATTTCGTGGTGGCTCAGGATCAGGATTACTTAAACATCCTCTGCAAGGACAAGGTTCTCTGGCTCGATCCCCGCTGGAATGTTCAGATGGGCGGCACCGCTCCCTGCAAGGAAGAAGACGCCAAGCTCATCCACTATAACCTCGCGCTCAAGCCCTGGCATTATTCGGACTGCAAGATGGGTGACTCCTTCTGGCACTATGCCAAAGAAACCGAGTTCTACGGCGAACTCTTCTCCATTCAGCGTAAGTTTAGTGACGAGGACCGCGAACGCGACATTTATTACGGCGAGCACCTTGAAGAGCTTGCTTTGTCCGAGATAAGCAATACCATGAATTACAACAATCTCTACGGTGACGGCGGCCCGATTAAACTTACCCGCGCAGAGATTTTAAGACGCGCCGAAGCTTTGGAGAAGCAGGGAATCTTCGACAAAGACGTCCTCGACGACCCGCCCGGACGCGAGCTTAAGCCCACGGAAATCGACTACATGCGGCATACCATCAATGCCAGACTTCGTGCCCGCTACGCTTTCCGCCTCGCAAGATGGTTCGTGGATTACCTCATGCTTCGCAAGCAGTTTGTCATTAAAGAAGTCAAGGGCATCGAGAACCTTAGAAACCTTGACACGGGCGCCGTCATCACCTGCAACCACATAAATCCTTTTGACAGCTTTGCGGTTCAGTTAATGTATGACAAAGCCGGCAAAAGAAAGAAACTCTTTCGCGTAATAAGCGAAGCCAACTATACCGCTTTTCCCGGGTTCTACGGATTTTTGATGCGTAACTGTAACACCCTTCCCTTAAGCTCCAACCGCGCCACCATGATTAAGTTCATGCACGCAATTAAGGCAATCCTTATGAAGAAGCACTACATCCTCGTATATCCCGAACAGAGCATGTGGTGGAACTACAAGAAGCCGAAGCCTTTAAAGCGCGGCGCTTTCGTATTTGCGGCTGACAATAACGTGCCGGTTCTTCCCTGCTTTATCACCATGGAAGACACCGAGGTCTGCGACGGTGAAGGCTATCCCGTACAGGCTTACACCATTCACGTTGAGAGACCGATTTACCCTTCCAAGAATCGTTCAAGGAACGAGAACATCAATTATATGATGCAGAGAAATTTTGAAGTCTGGAAGGACGTATACGAAACCACTTACGGGATACCGCTTAAGTATACATGTGAAGAAGATTAACAATAAGTGCAGTCATTCGTTGTGAGTGGCTGCACTTTCTTTGGCGGCTAAAAACCTTAAAAATTCGGTGTTTCTATTAAATTAAAATAAAATAATAGAAATACTTGACTCACTATGATATAATATCTCGATGATTATGGCAAAAAGGCCGTTAAGGAGGAAATAATAAATGAGTTTAAAGGTCGAAAAATTAGAAAACAGCATGGCTAAGCTCACTATCGAAGTCAGCGCTGAGGAATTAGATAAGGCTATTGAAAAGGCATATCAGAAGAACAAGAGCAAGATTGCAATTCCCGGTTTCAGAAAGGGTAAGGCACCCCGCGCCATCATCGAGAAGATGTATGGTAAGGAAGTATTCTATGAGGATGCTGCCAATGAAATCATTCCCGATGCTTACGACAAGGCTTACGACGAGTGCGAGGAAGACATCGTATCCGCTCCCGAAGTTGAAGTAGTACAGCTTGAGGCAGGCAAGCCCTTTGTTTTCACAGCTACCGTAGCATTAAAGCCCGAGATTAAGCTTGGCAAGTACAAAGGTGTTAAGGTTTCAAAGGCTGACACAACAGTATCCGATGACGAAGTTATGGCAGTTATCGAGAAAGAACGCGAGAACTCCGCAAGAAGCATCTCTGTTGAAAGACCCGTTAAGGACAAGGACGAAGTTATCCTTGATTTCGAAGGCTTCGTAGACGGTGTTGCATTTGAAGGCGGCAAGGGTGAGAACTATCCTCTTACCATCGGTTCCGGTTCCTTCATTCCCGGTTTCGAAGAGCAGCTTATCGGCGCTGAAATCGGCAAGGAAGTTACAGTTAAGGTTACCTTCCCCGAAGATTACCACGCAGAAGACTTAAAGGGTAAGGCAGCAGAGTTTAAGTGCACCATCAGAGAAGTTAAGGAGAAAGAACTTCCCGAACTTGACGATGAATTCGCAGCAGAAGTATCCGAGTACGATACCTTCAAGGAATACAAGGAAGCTACCATCAAGAGCCTTCAGGACAAGAAAGCTGATGAAGCTAAGAACAAGAAGGAAGACGAAGCTATCGAAGCTATCATCGCTGCTTCAGAAATTGAAATTCCCGCAGCTATGCTTGACACCAAGAAGCGTCAGATGGTTCAGGACTTCGCTCAGAATATGAAACAGAGCGGTCTTACCATGGAGCAGTACTTCCAGTTCACCGGTCTTACCGCAGATAAGTTACTTGAGCAGGTTACTCCTCAGGCAGAGAAGTCCATTAAATCAAGACTTGTACTTGAGAACATCGTTAAGGCTGAGAAGATCGAAGCTTCCGAAGAAGATTTCGAGAAAGAGCTTAAGCGCATAGCAGAAGCTTACAAGATGGAAGTTGACAAGGTTAAAGAAATGATCGATGACAACGCCAAGAAGCAGATCCTTGAGGACCTCGCAGTTCAGAAGGCAGTTGAATTCGTAGTATCTAACGCTAAGGAAGCATAATCCATTAATTAGCAGGAGGTATAATATATGAGTTTAGTACCTTACGTCATAGAGCAGACAAGCCGTGGTGAACGTTCCTACGACATCTACTCAAGATTGTTAAAAGAAAGAATCATTTTCCTCGGTGAAGAAGTTAATGATGTTACCGCAAGCCTTGTGGTAGCACAGCTTCTTTTCCTTGAGGCTGAAGATCCCGAGAAGGATATTCACCTTTACATTAACTCTCCCGGCGGTTCCGTAACCGCAGGTATGGCTATCTATGATACCATGCAGTTTGTAAAGTGTGACGTATCCACTACCTGTATCGGTATGGCTGCATCCATGGGTGCATTCTTACTTGCAGGCGGCGCTAAGGGCAAGAGATATGCTCTTCCCAACGCTGAGATTATGATTCATCAGCCCCTTGGCGGTGCGCAGGGTCAGGCTACCGAAATCGAGATAGCTGCCAAGCACATCTTACAGACCAAGGAGAAATTAAACAGAATTTTAGCCGAGAACACCGGCAGACCTTACGAAGAGGTATGTGCCGACACAGATCGTGATAACTGGAAGACCGCTGAAGAAGCTAAGGCTTACGGATTGGTTGACGAAGTTATCAAGAGCCACGGCGACAAATAATTAGGAGACGCGCATTAAATGGCAAGAATTACCAATAACGGACCCAAGTGCTGTTCCTTCTGCGGTAAGACTCAGGACATGGTTCAGAAGCTTATTGCAGGCCCCAACGATGTATACATCTGCGACGAGTGCGTAGAGATATGTTCAGACATCGTAGCGGACGCTCTTGAGGAAGCAGACATGCAGGCTCGCGAAGAAGCTTTGGACGATATTAAGCTTCTTAAGCCCGCCGAGATTAAGCATTTCCTCGACGACTACGTAATCGGCCAGGAAACAGCCAAGAAAGTACTTTCCGTAGCAGTTTACAACCATTACAAAAGAATAATGTCCGGCAGAGACGACAGTGACGGTGTTGAGCTTCAGAAGTCCAACATCATCATGATAGGGCCCACCGGTTCAGGTAAGACATACCTTGCTCAGAGCCTTGCCAAGATTATCAATGTGCCCTTCGCCATTGCGGATGCAACCACTCTTACCGAGGCAGGTTATGTGGGTGAGGACGTTGAGAACATTCTTCTTAAACTCATCCAGGCTGCAGATTACGACGTAGAGCGTGCATCTCACGGAATCGTCTACATAGACGAAATCGACAAGATTACCAAGAAGAGCGAGAACGTATCCATCACCAGAGACGTATCCGGTGAAGGCGTTCAGCAGGCTTTGCTTAAGATAATCGAAGGTACCGATGCCAACGTTCCTCCGCAGGGCGGACGTAAGCATCCTCACCAGGAGTTAATTCCTATTAACACCACCAACATTTTGTTTATCTGCGGCGGTGCTTTCGACGGACTTGAGAAGATTGTTGAGGAGAGACTTGATAAGAGAGCCATCGGTTTTGACTCAGAAGTTAAGAGCAAGAACGTCAGAGAGATATCTGAACTTCTTAAAGAGGTTACACCTCAGGATTTGGTTAAGTTCGGACTTATTCCTGAGTTTATAGGACGTGTTCCCATAAGTGTTTCTCTTGAC
>JAFYDI010000033.1 GCA_017544835.1 Lachnospiraceae bacterium
CTTCTTCAGCTGTGGGCTGGATGAACATGTTCTTAACGAAGTGTGCCTGCCAAGCTACTTCCATGATGAAACGAACTGCCATACGAGTGTCAGCGTTAGCACCACAGAAAGCATCTACTACGAAAAGTCTCTTGTTAGAAAGTTCCTTCTTGGCAAGGTCCTTAACGGTAGCCCATACTTCTTCGCTCATGGGGTGGTTGTCGTTCTTGTACTCCTCGGTGGTCCACCATACGGTGTCCTTGGAGTTAGCATCCATAACAATATATTTGTCTTTGGGTGAACGTCCGGTGTAGATACCTGTCATAACGTTAACGGTATCAAGTTCGGTAACCTTACCTACTTCGAAACCTGTAAGACCGGCCTTGGTCTCTTCTTCGAACAAAAGCTCATAAGAAGGGTTATAAACGATTTCGGTGGTACCGGTAATACCGATCTGGGTTAAATCGATTTTTGCCATATTTGTTCTCCTTATATAAAAAATTTTGTTACTAAGTTCACACGCTGAATATTATAATAAATGGGAATTACAAAATCAATAAAAATAAATTAAAATTTTGTCGACTTACATAGGCGCGCATGCGTCTTTAAGCCACTCAAGCTCATCTCCCTCAAAGAAAGAAGCCGTCTTGTCATATACATCTTTGTGATATGTGTTGATGCGCTCCACATCCTTCTCTGAAAGATACTTTCTGTCCAAAAGTTCCTTATCAAGCGGTGCAAAAGTAAGATGCTCAAACTTCATGAACTGTCCGTCTGAATTCTCAACGTCCTTGCGGCACAAAATAATATTCTCTATTCTGATGCCGTGACTTCCGCCTACATATACGCCGGGTTCGTCGCTGACTATCATACCGTCTTCAAGAACCGCTTCTCTCATACCGTCAAGATATTTCCAGCGAATATTGTGAGGTCCCTCATGTACGTTCAAAATATATCCTACGCCGTGGCCGGTGCCGCACTTATAATCAATGCCAAGCTCCCACAAAGGAAGTCTTGCAAGAATATCCACGTTACGTCCGGTACAACCGTAAAGAAACTTCGCATCCGCAAGAGCAAGCATACCTGCCGCAGACTTAGAGTAATGAAGCTTCATCTCATCGGTAACAGGGCCGCAGGCAAATGTTCTGGTAACATCCGTTGTGCCCTTCATGTACTGTCCGCCGGAATCGATAAGAAGCATACCTTCAGGCTTAACAACGCTGTAGCTTTCAGGCGTTGCGCTGTAATGCATCATTGCCGCATTGGGTCCGTATCCGCTTATAGTAGGGAAAGAAAGCTCTATGAACCCGGGCACAGCCTTACGAAGACTGTCAATATAATCAGCCGCCGAAAGCTCTGTAATCTCAATCTTACCGATGTTTTTCTTAAGCCAGTAATGGAACTTCGATACACATACCGAATCTTCGATATAAGCCTCTTTAAGACGAGCTATCTCTGTCTCATTCTTAATCGCCTTCATAAGAGTCGAAGGATTGGCACTGTCGACCACTTCAGCCTTGGCACTAAGTGTCAGGAATGAAAGGTAGTTAACCTTCTTGGTATCAAGAAGAACCTTACCCTTAATCTCCACACTGTTTAAGAAATCAAATACATCCTCATATTTCTTAAGGCTGATGCCGAATGATTCAAGATAATCGCGCACCTCATCGGTTGTCTCACTTTCCTGTAAGAACATAACCGCATCATTAAGAGTAATGTACAAGTAAGAAAGCGCCACCGGATTACACTCAATATCATTCGCGCGCAAGTTGGTAATCCACATAATATCGTCAAGAGATGTAAGGAAGTGTGCCGAAGTCTCTTCTTCTTTCATCTTCTCACGAATTCTTGAAAGTTTGGAAGCTACGGACTCGCCCGCAACATCCTCGCTAAGTATAAATATCTTTGAAGAAGGAAGTGCGGGTCTGTCTTCCCACAAATCTCCGGCAATATCTATATTGCAAAGAAGCTTACCGTTCTTCTTATCTACAATTTTTTTAAGTTCCTTACCAAGCGAAGTGCTGAGTGCTCTTCCGTCAAAAGTAAGCGTTTCGCCATCCTTAAAGTTCTCCTTAAGGAACTCGCCCATGGTGGGAACACCCTTCTCTGCCATACGCATAAGGTCGATGCCCGAGCCTTCAAGTTCTCTCTCTGCCTGAATAAAGAATCTTCCGTCGGTCCACATCTTAGCTGCGTCTCTGCCTACCATCAGGAATGCATTCTCACCCGTAAATCCGTCAAAATGCTCTCTGACCTTATAATAATCGGCCACATATTCGGAACCGTGAAAATCGTCACTGGTGCAAAAGAACCAGTCTGCGCCAACCTCGGCCATCTTGACTCTTAAGGCAGCAATTCTTTCTGAAATTAAACTCATTTTAGATTAAGCCTCCAAAATCGAGATTGCGCTGGATGTACCGAGTCTGTCGGCACCAAGGCTTAAGAATGTTTCCATATCTTCTTTGGTACGGATACCGCCTGCAGCCTTAATCTTAACGTCGGGACCTATATGCTCTTTGAAAAGCTTAACATCATCAAAAGTTGCTCCGCCTGTACCAAAGCCTGTGGAAGTCTTGATATATTCAGCCTTGGCGCGTGTTACGCAACCGCAAAGCTTAATCTTCTCTTCATCGGTAAGATAGCAGGTCTCGATGATAACCTTTAAAATCTTGTCGCCGCAAGCTGCCTTGATAGTCTTGATTTCTTCTTCAATCTTATCAAAGTCACCGTTCTTGGCATCGTTGATGTTGATTACCATATCAACTTCGTTGGCGCCGTCCTTGATGGCTTCTTGAGCCTCTACTACCTTAGCTGCGGTTACGGAATATCCGAGAGGGAATCCGATTACGGTACAGATGTTAAAGTCCTTACCGTACTTATCGTGAATTCTCTTAATATAACAAGGGGGAACGCATACGGATGCAGTCTTATACTTAACCGCTTCGTCGCAAAGCTTAACGATATCCTCCCATGTGGCAAATGCCTTTAATTGTGTGTGATCTACATGACTGTACAATTCCTGTTTGGTCATAGTTCTGATCCTCCTTTTCTAATCTTCTCTCATTAATTAAAACAAATATTTATTCTGCGCCTTAACCGTGATTACCGCGTAGATAATAAGAACAACTATCGACCCCGCATTGGCGATAATATGAAACCAGTCATTGATGGGTCTGAAGTTCTCATATATAAGTACCGCGCTCAAAGCACAGATTAAAATACCGAAAATCATATTCATCTTATACATATGATTGATGTAGCCCGGAATATCGTGCGCTCTCTCAAGCTTAATCTTGGCACTGAGTAACTGCTTGGGAATCTCTCCGCTTGCTTTCATCCTGACGTTCATATAGATAAGATAAAGTCCCCAGAAAAATATAAAAACGGTAATAGCTATCATTCGTTTCTCTCTTCCTTGTCGCTTAACATTTCTTCCATGTCATACTTAAGCAGAATATTCTGATCGTGGTTGGTCTCGTTCCAATTATCAAGTATACGCGAAACCGCAATCTGGCGGCTCTTTTCATCCGCATCAATTAAGATTACGATATACTGATTATTGGTATACCTTGCAGATACATCATTCTTACGAAGCGTTCCCCGTACACAATCCTCAAGTGTCCTCATCGCTTTAAGAAGGTGTCCTTCATCGGATTCCTTCTGCATGGTAAGATCCTTAAGCGTAAAAAGAATGAGCTGAATCTTGCTTGAAGTTCTTGACACGTAGCGCTTTAAAAATCTGTAAATGTTCTTAAAGCTGTTATATTCTACCTTGAAGGGTCCTTCTTCCTCGTCCCCTTCGTCTATGCCGCCCATCAAATCCGAAAGGTCGATGGCTCCCTCGTCATTTGCCTTAAGATATGAATACTTCTCAGAAGCATCATAGAAATGAAAGCCCGACTTGCCGTTAGACTTGACGTAATAGAGGGCTTTGTCGGCATTATTGTAAAGCTCGATAAAAGTCTTTCCGTCAAAAGGATATGCGGAAATACCCACAGAAACAGAGCTTGCGGAATTGTCATTCTTAATAATACAAAGCTCCTGCTCCACTTCCTTGATTAACGACGCAACTCTTTCCTCAAGCATCTCGCGACCGTAGCAGTTATTAAGAAATACAGCGAACTCATCTCCGCCGAGGCGAGCCACAATATCGTCCTTATGAACAAATCTGCTTAAGGTCTTGGCAAAAGAAACCAGTGCTTCATCACCTACAACATGGCCATAATTGTCATTGATACCCTTGAAATTATCAAGGTCCATAATCATAAACGTACCGGTGGTATCGGGTGAAAGACTGTCAATCTGAGTCTGCATGTAGTTACGGTTCCAAAGACCCGTAAGAGAATCTTCCATAGCGGCTCTCTTACTCTCTCTAATCTTCTCATCCTGAAAAAGTGCACGCTCGATTCTGCCTACCATAACCTCGGGTTCATAAGGCTTTCTGATGAAATCGCAAGCCCCGAGTCTTAAACCCTTTAACTCGCTTTCATTCTCCGTATCGGCGGTAAGAAAGATAATCGGAATATCTTCAAAACCTCTTATCTCTTTAATCTTTTCAAATGTCTCATAGCCATCCATTCCAGGCATCTTAACGTCTAAAAGCACAAGATCGGGCTTAACCTTTGTAAGCATACTTAAAGCCTGTTCACCGGACTTGGCCATGGACAGTGAGTATTTGTTACGTAATATTTCCCCTAAACATTTAAGATTCGTCGTGACGTCATCAACGATCAGAATCTGCTTCTTAACCTTCACGATTGTAATATCCCCTGATTCTCTTTAGTTAATTCCGATGTTATCCATTACAAGCTTCTTCATGTCTGCGATTTCGCATACCGTGTCATGAACTACGGGTGAAGTACGAATCTCATTGATGGCATTAGGAATCTCAACATTGGCGGTCTTTGAAAGAACGTCGATAAGCTTAAAGTCGTCTTCTCTTTCATAGATCGGGTCGATGGCTTTCATTACGGAACGCGCGAACTTGAAAGGACTTGCGGTTGAAGCAATTACAGTCTTGGAGTGATCGCCTGTAGCCTTAACGTACTTATCGTAGGAAGCTGCGGCAACTGCCGTATGTGTATCGATTACATAGCCGGTCTCTTCGTAAAGGGACTTAATCTTACGGCTGCAATCGTTCCAGTCCGCAAACTCGCCTACAAACTGATCTTTAACTTTGGCAAAAGAATCCTTTATGTCATAAATACCCTTTGTCTTAAGGGATTCCATAAGTTCTTTGTTCTTGGCTGAGTCACAACCTGTGGAGAGATAAATAAGTCTCTCAAGGTTAGACGAAATAAGTATATCCATTGAAGGAGAATCAGTAAGGATAAACTCTCTGTTCTTGTCATATACGCCATCCTTGAAGAAGTCAAAAAGCACCTTGTTGTCATTGGATGCGCATATAAGCTTATTAACGGGAAGTCCCATGTTCTTGGCATAGAATGCGGCAAGGATGTTACCGAAGTTACCTGTGGGCACACAGATGTTAATCTTCTCGCCGTCCTTGATACGCTCTTCCTTGAGCAATTTAGCGTATGCGTATACGTAATATGCTATCTGAGGTACCAGTCTTCCGATGTTGATGGAGTTGGCGCTTGAGAATTGGAATCCGGCCTTGGCCATCTTGTCCTTAAGCTCGGTATCGTTAAAGAGTTCCTTAACCTTGGACTGGCAGTCGTCGAAGTTACCCTTAACACCGATAACCTTGGTGTTAGATTCCTTCTGGGTTACCATCTGAAGCTCCTGAACCTTGGATACACCACCCTTGGGATAGAATACGATGATTCTGGTGCCGGATACGCCTGCAAAGCCTGCAAGAGCTGCCTTACCGGTATCGCCGCTTGTAGCGGTAAGAATCACGATTTCCTTGTCAGATTTGTTCTTACGTGCTGCGGTTGTAAGTAAGTGAGGAAGAATGGAAAGCGCCATATCCTTAAATGCTATGGTCTTGCCGTGGAAAAGTTCAAGGTAATATGTACCCTCAGCCTCAACAAGAGGAGCAATCTCCTCAGTATCAAACTTAGAGTCATAAGCCTTCTCAATACAGCTTTTAAGTTCTTCCTCTGTATAGTCAAAAAGAAAGTCCTTCATAACCGTGTATGCGGTTTCCTGATAGCTCATTTCGCTTATCTCGCGAAGCGACTTGGAAAGCATCGGAATCTCACTTGGCACGAAAAGGCCGCCGTCATCGGAAAGTCCCTTTAAAACAGCTTCCGAAGCGGTGAGCTTAATGGAATTGTCTCTGGTACTTGTGTAGAACATGAATGATTCTCCTAAAGATTAATATAATACTGGCTCCTATAAATGTAACCGATATCTCTGTCAAGTTCAAGGGCTAAAGCAAAAAACCCTTCGGGAAATCCGAAGGGTTCTTTGTACAAAATAACTATTTATTTCTTCTTATTCTTAGCCTGAGCCGCGAAGGTCTTAACGCCCTGTACAATTAAGATAATTGCAAGAACGAACATTGCAGCTGCAAATACTAACTGGAACCAGTCGCCCCAAGCTGCTGTCTTATCGGGTACAAGGCCTGCGATAAGCTTGCAAAGACTTACAACCTTTGTAGCAAGGAATGTAAGTGTTGCGGCAAGCATGAATGCCATAGGGATAAAGAACATCTTGTTGTTCTTACCTACTTCACCGAGCCATGCAGCCACTGCCATAAGTGCGATACCTGCAAGGAGCTGGTTGGCAGCACCGAAAAGTCCCCAAATCTGGGAAAGGCTTAATCCACCAAGTACGCAACCGATAACAACCATAAGTGTTGTACCGAATAAAGGATGTGCAAGAAGCTTTCTTACACCCTTAGCGTCCTTCCATGTATTCTCCTCGTCCTTAAGGAAAAGTTCGGAGAACATGAAACGTGAAAGTCTGGTACCTGTATCAAGGCTTGTAAGAGCGAATACAGATACTGCAAGGGTAAGTAATGCATAGATGGTCTTGTATACGCTTGTAGTATCAGAAGTTGAGAACATGGTAGCGATACCTGCTGCGAAATAGTTGGCAGGTGATGCGCCAAGTTCCTTGGCCTGATATTTGCTGAAAATCATACCAACCGCAATAAGAGCGATAATGCCGAGTGCGGATTCGATAAGCATTGAGCCGTAGCCGATAGCCTTGGCATTCTTCTCGTTGTCAAGCTGCTTACTGGATGTACCGGTAGAAATAAGCGAGTGGAAACCGGAACAAGCACCACATGCAACAGTAATGAACAATGCAGGGAAAAGGTTACCAAGTCCGTTACTCCAACCTGTGAAAGCAGGAATTTCAAACTTAGCATTGCCTGTAATTGCGCAAACGATAATACCAACAACAGCAACCAACATCATAGCGTAAAGAAGGAAGCTTGAAAGGTAGTCTCTGGGCTGAAGCATAATCCATACAGGGATTAATGATGCAACGGCAATGTAAACACCGATAACAATAATCCATGCGGTACGGTTCATTGCAAAACCAAAGTTAAGACCTACGATAACGGCAACAACGATACCTACGATACCGATTATGGTAGCGGGTAATGTCTTAACGCCGCACTTGTTGGTAAGTACACCGTAGATAATTGCAAGAACGATGAATAAAAGTGAAATCATCGCAGTAGTCTGAGTACCTGTGGGACCTGCCACAAATCCGAAAGGTGCTGTCTCACCTTCGCCTACTACTGTAGCAAAGGTAGCTGCTACTACGTTAACGAAAGATGCGATAACAAGGATAAGCACAAGCAAAGCAAATACGATAAAGAGCTTCTTGGCCTTAGCGCCCATGGAATCTTTGATAATCTCACCGACTGATTTTCCGTCATGACGAATGGATGCGAAAAGCGAACCAAAGTCCTGAAGACCGCCAAAGAAAATACCACCGATAACACACCAAAGGAATACCGGTACCCAACCGAATACGGAAGCCTGAATAGGTCCGTTGATGGGGCCTGCGCCTGCGATTGATGAAAAGTGATGGCCCATTAATACTGCGGGCTTGGCAGCCACGTAGTCAACGCCGTCTTCTTTCTCATAAGCAGGTGTCTTTTTGTTGGGGTCGATTCCCCACTGTTTTGCGAGCCATGAACCGTATGTTACATAGCCGATAACCAGCAAAACAATTGCCAAAAGAACAATTAATAATGCAGTCATTTCTGTCTCCTTTTACTTATAAAAAGTATTGATAATGCCCGGTAAAAGGGATGCTGTCCCATGTACCTATGTATTGTTAATGATCTTCTTAAGGTCGCTGCCGTGGCGGTTGTAGGCAACGGTTCCTTTAGATAAATCAATAGCAATCAACTTGTAATTGCTCCATCCGTAGATGGTCATAAAATAAGATTTGGAATGCTTAAGCTTCTTAATCATCTTAAAAGCATCTTCTTCAATCCTGTCCGCTATGATAACGAGAGTCACATCGGAATTGCGGTGTCCGGACTTAGGCACTACCCTTGAAAGTCCTGTCTCCCAGGCGGTCCTGTCAAGTTCCAAAAGCTTTGTAACGGTTAAGTCTTCTTCCGTTGCAAAATATACATATTCGTTGGAATCCATTTCGGAAATCTTGGCTGACTTAATTAAAATATATTGCTCGTTATGTGATATAAAATCCGCTTCGGCCGCAAACGGCGGTGTTACGTCTTCTCTTCGTATGGTGTAATAGCGCGTGTAGGCTTTAAGTACGCTTTCTAACTTCTCTTCTTTGGTCATTTTGCTTCCGATTCCCCTTTGAACTTGGTGTCGATGTGGGGAGCCTTTTCTTTGATTTTCTCAAGGATTTCCTTGGCAGATTTGGTGCCGGATACGCCTATGCTTGCAATCTCCGTACCGTTTGATACAAGCACCAAAGTCTCGGCGGGAAGCGAAGCTTTTCGGTTACTTACCATGTAAACGCGCCTGAATACTGCGTTTAAATCATCGTAGGCAATATAAAAGGTTTTGAAAAATTTGCGAAAAAAAAGATGGCGCTCTGAAAGACCGATGATACCGTACTTCTGTGCAGACTCATCTTCACTCTTCAAAACGTCTCTGTCTTCTTCCTTGCCTATTAAACTTTTGTACCTCATAACCCGCCCTTTGTTGCTTTACTAAATTAAATCGTTAAAACAATTTTATGACAACTTACCCCAATAATCAATAGTTTTGTTTATATTTTTTTAATATATAAGGCGGAACAAACGTGTAGCGTTTTTTATAGGGTTTAAAAAGCACCAAAATTATGAGATAATTTAAGTATCGGAGGATGAATATGTTACCCGGAGTCTATGTTGATACCAAGAAAAACGGTGAGAAGAACTACCGTGCTTCGCTTACAATCAATCAAAAGCACATCAGTCTCGGAAGCTACGAAACAGAGATTCAGGCCTCCGCGGCTTATTCTCTTGCCAAGGAAATCTTAAGCGACCGTAAGCACTCCTGTTACAATTATCATGAAGATTATCCCATTAATTACGATAAATATGTTTCTTTGATTAATCTACGGGATAACGGACTTTATTTTTCCAACCCCATCTACATAAGAAAGCGTGATTTTTCCTACTTCTACTCTCCTTTTGAGGAGTTAAAATTCGATATTGATGATTTGTTTTTCTTTTCCCAGCATAAGATTATGTGCAGGGGCAATCACTATTTCGTGTCGGAGTTTGGTATGCAGACTTCGATTAAGGAACGTTACGGAATAATGAGTTTCGCGGTTGAGGGAAGGGATTATATATTTGTGAATTCCGATTCTCTTGATTTCAGGCGTGAGAATCTTAAGGTTATGAACCGCTACCACGGAGTAACGGTTATCGAGAAGAATCTAAAGAAAATTTACAAAGCTACCATACATGTGCGCTCCAACTATGTAATCGGCAAGTATTCAAGTGAGAAAGAAGCCGCCGTTGCATACAACAAGGCGGCTGACATTCTTATCAAAAACGGTTTTAAAAAGTCCTTTATGCAGAACTATATCGACGACTGTTCCAACAAGGAATATGCGGAAATTTACAGTCGTGTCAAGATATCCGATACTATTATGAATCTTAAAGCATAAGTATTATTTGAGTGCGTAATCCACAAAGCTTATGTTTAAATCCACATCGCCCGAAACTCCGTCAATTGAGCCCTTGCGGCTGTACTGCCACATAGCGTACTTGTAAGGGTAATCGGGATAATCTACACCGGTTTCCGTAAGCCAGATATCAAAATCTCCCACAACCTTCGAAAGATCTATATCCTTAAAAAGCCAGCGTTTGTCACCGTAAACAATCGGTACATAGCCTTTATCCTTAATGGCCTTAAGGAACGCTCTTATGACTGTTGTACGGTCTTTCTTGGAAAGGGCGTCGCTTCTCGCGGTGTCGTTCTTAATCGGTTGCATTACAAGTGCAACGGGGTAGGTAACGGAGTAGCCGAGAAGGTTGTCGATTACGTACTGCGCTTCTTCTCTTGCCTCGTCTTCCGTAACCGCCTGGGACATAAAGTACACACCTACATCGAGCCCCGCATCTGTGGCGCGCTTAATATTATCTCTGAAATAATCATCCACAGACAGCTGTCCAGTCTGATATCCTCTGGAGCCCAGTCTTATCATGACAAAAGAAACTCCCACTTTCTTGACCTTATTGTAATCGATGTAGTTATTGTCCTTACTTACATCAATACCAAAATAGCTGGTGCATTTGTCATTTTCAAAGTATTTAAGCTTACCGGACTGTTCAAAAAGATTAGTGTAATCGTACTCACATTTCGGAATATGAGGGCTTATAACGGCCCATTCCGTAGTACCGTCAAGATTGGTGATAAGCGTATGCTTGCCATCGTTCTCTTCGGTAAGTTCGGGTTCAGAAACAGTTGTCGTAGTCGTCACACTAGTATCGTCGGATGTTGTCGCGCTTGCCGAAGCCTGATTCTTATCTTCGTAGTCCTTATAGAAACTCAAATCCGATACGTATACTTCCGAATAACTTTCAGATGTATCCGGTGATGCTTCGGTAGATACTTCGGATGCGGAAATTGAGGCAGATGTACTGTCGGTTCCAAGCTTTCTCTTTAAGTAATCTTTATTGGCCACGAGAACAATTACAATTACGGACATAATAAGTAAAACGGCCACCAGAGCCGCCCCTGAAGCAAATTTGCTGCCGGTTCCCTCATCATAATCGTTAAGCTTCATAAGTTACGTTTCCACCCTTTAAAGCGAATAAGCCCGGGCGGGCTTATTCAATCTAAAACTGAGCTGTAATGGTCTTTCTCGGACATTTCTCTGCGCAGGTACCGCAGTTCTTACATACGGAATAATCTATGGTTGCGTTAAAGTTCTCAACCTTAACGGCTTCAAGCGGACAATTCTTCTGGCAGATTCCGCAGCCTATACATCCTACCTTACACTGCTTCATGGTTACGGGGCCCTTCTGCTTGGATGAGCAAGCCACCGTGTACTGAGCGCTGTAAGGAATAAGCGAAATAAGATGCTTGGGGCATACCTCGATACACTTGCCGCAGGCTTTACACTTATCTCTGTCTACAACTGCCACACCGTCCACAACATGAATAGCGTCAAAAGGACAGGTCTTCATACATGTGCCGTAACCCAAACATCCGTCATTACAGGACTTGGGTCCGCCGTTAGGTACAAAGCTTAACATTCTGCAGTCTTCAACGCCATAGTAATCATAATCCATGGTCATGTCGGCACAATGTGCTTTACATGCCACAAAAGCCACCATTTTCTCGGTCTTCTCTGCAGTGGTACCCATTATGGCCGCAATGGCATCCGCTACAGGCTCACCGCCTACCGGACACTGATTGACGGGAGCTTCTCCCTGTGCAATCGCATGAGCAAGTCCTGAGCATCCGGGATATCCGCAACCGCCGCAGTTATTGCCGGGAAGAGCTCTTAAAACAGCTTCTTCTTTCTCATCTACTTTAACTTTAAATGCAATGGCCGCAACTCCGAGGAATACACCTACAAAGAGTCCGAGTCCGAGCATTACAATCAAAGGAGTTAAAATCGCCGAAAAGTTCACGTGACACCTCCTACAGCAATCCTGCAAAACCGCAGAAAGCAATTGCCATAAGTCCTGCCGAAACAAGTACTATGGGCATGCCCCTGAAAGCTTTGGGAATGTCATTATATTGCATTTTCTCACGAATACCCGCAAGAATAACGATAGCTATCGTAAATCCGACCGCAGTGGCGAATCCGTTTACCGTGCCTTCAAGAAGTGAATATTCCTTCTGAACATTGGTAATCGCAATACCCAAAACGGCACAGTTGGTGGTAATAAGCGGTAAGTATACGCCAAGCGCACTGTACAAAGAAGGAATGAACCGCTTTAGGAACATCTCAACAAATTGTACCAATGCAGCGATTACAAGTATGAATACAATCGTCTTAAGATACGTAAGGTCAAAAGTTACCAAAAGACCTTTGTAGATAAGTCCTGTAACAATACTCGCAAGAGTGATTACGAATATAACCGCGCCGCCCATACCAAGTGCTGTCTTAACCTTCTTGGATACACCAAGGAAGGGGCAAAGACCCAAGAACTGGCTGAGCACAACGTTATTGATTAATGCAGAACCAAGCGATAATACTATCAGATTCTTAATCATTTTGCTCCTCCTTTAATGATTCTTCGGCCTTTTCAAGCATAGCCTTGGCTTTTTCAAGGGATGCTTTCTTACGTACAGGCTTTTTATTTTCCTTGCCGCTTGCCTTAACGGCTTTTTTAAGGTCTGAGAAATCGAGGAATTCAAGCTCATCCTCGTCGGAATCGGCCTTGGTCTCGGGCTTATCTTCTGTGGTCGATTCGCTCTTAACCTCTTCTTCCGCAGGCTCTGAAGTTGCAGGCTCCTCTTTGACCTCAGGGGTGTCCTGCGCGGGAGCTTCCTCTACAGGCTTCTCTTCAGGTTCTGCCTTAGGCTCTTCCTTAACTTCGGTCTTAACTTCTTCCGAAGCTTTCTCTACGGGTTTATCTTCCGTCTTAACCTCAGGCTCTTCGGATTTCTCGGGTTTATCGGCTTTCTTGCCAAAGCTCTTAAAGCCTTTCTTCTTATCCTTTTTGTCCTTGGCGGGCTTTTTGTCCTTATCTATAACCTCGGGCTTTTCGTCCTTAGCCTTTGGAGTTTCCTCAATTTCGGAAGTCTCTTCCTTCTTAAGAGCCGCTTCCTTAACTTCGGGTGTCGCACATTCAAGATTGCAGTTTAAGCAGTCATGACCGCAGCCAGACTGAATCTTGGACATGTCTTTGCCTTTTCTCTCACCGATTTCTTTGACTTTATTCTGAATAGCAGTTAAAAGTGCAAGTACAAAGAAAGCGCCCGGCGCCATTATGAAAATACTTACGGGTACATATCCCTTGGGCATCACATTCGCACCAAATATGGTTCCCGCACCGAGAAGTTCTCTTACCGCGCCGATAATCGTAAGTGCAAAGGTAAATCCGGTACCCATTCCGAGACCGTCAAACAGTGACAATAACGGTGAGTGAGAATATGCATAAGCTTCTGCTCGGCCAAGGATAATACAGTTAACCACTATAAGCGGAATGTAAAGTCCCAGCGCCTTGTAAAGTCCCGGCAAATATGCGTTTAACAGTAACTCTACCATCGTAACGAAGGATGCGATGATAACGATAAAAGCAGGAATTCTGATTTTATCGGGTATAATCTTTCTAAGCAGTGAAATAAAGAGGTTGGAAAGCGCAAGCACCACGAGGGTGGTAATGCCCATTCCGAGACCGTTCTTGGCACTGGTGGTAACCGCAAGCGTGGGACACATACCAAGGAGCAGCACAAAGGTAGGGTTCTCTTTGAATACACCGTTTAAGAATCGCTCCGACATTTCAGAGATCAGGGATTCTCTTTCATCTTGTTCATGATTCATGTCCCTCACCTCCGTTCAAATAAAGTCTGAAATATTCAAGAGCCGCATTAACACCGTTCGTAACCGCTTTGGATGTAATTGTGGCGCCTGAAATTGCGTCAATCTGTGACGGTGTGGATGCTCCGCCTTTAACCACTTCAAAGGAAGTGACGAACTTATCGATAAACTGCGGTACCAGTACTTCGGGAGCTCTCATTCCAAGACCCGCGGTCTCAGAAATTGATGTAATAAATATACCGTTTAAGCTTCCGTCGTTGTTAATGCCGGCGCTGAATACGATGTCTCCGCCATAGCCTTCATGAGAAGTTACCTCGAATACGTATCCGATTACATTACCCTTATCATCGAGAGCCTGAATACAGTCGGTAATGTCAACGCCCGGGTAGATTGCTTCATACTCTCTTAAATCAAGACTTTCATCAAGAATTGTCTCGGAAAAGCTTGCTGCAGTCTCAAACACCTTACTGTTGGCCGCCTGCTTCTCTCTTGCCGCCATAGTGGCGATGGGCTCCTTGGTGAGTTCATGAATGAATCCAAGCACTCCGCCTGCCACAAGTGCTATAGCAATCATGATAAGAGTGTTAACGATAAACTCTTTAATCTCTTTGTTGTTGCGTCTGTTGCGTCTTTCGGACTGCTCTATTGCTTTGATTGATTTAAACTGATCATTCATTGTTACGCACACCTCCCTTGCCGAAGAAACGAGGTTTTGTAAACATATCGATTAACGGAACGAGCAGGTTGCCGATAATGATGGCAAAAGAAACTCCCTCTGCCGAAGGACCGAACAATCTGAATATTCCGGTCATAACACCTAAGAATATACCGTATATAAACTGGCCCGCCTTGGTAATAGGTCTTGTAACATAATCCGTTGCCATAAAGAATGCACCAAGCATAAGACCGCCACCCGATAAATGAGCCGCAATATATGTGGTGTCAAATCCCTTGCCGCTGAAAATCACAAGGAAAATAACAAAAGAAACAATGTAGCTTCCCGGAATCACAATATCGATAACGCCCACAAGGATTAAGAAGCAGGCGCCGATTAAGATTGCGATAACGCTTATCTCACCGATGGTACCGGGAATGAAACCTCTTGCCATTGCAACGATATCAACAGGCTCGCCTGCTTTTAACAAAGCAAGCGGTGTAGCCTCGGAAACACCGTCTACCGAAAAGTTGGTCATGATGGATGCAAAAGAAATAACAAGGAAGCATCTTGCGCCGAGGGCAGGGTTCATAAAGTTCTGACCAAGGCCACCAAAAAGCATCTTAACCACAACTATGGCAAAAAAGCCACCAACCGCACCGATCCACCAGGGAGCTGCCGGAGGAAGGTTAAGTGCAAGAAGCAAGCCTGTTACGATAGCAGAAAAATCGCCTAATGTATTCTTTCTCTTGGTAATTAAGTTAAACAGAAACTCGGACAGAACCGCTGACACTACTGTCACTCCGATAAGAAGAAGTGCGTTAAGTCCGAATCTGAAAATACCGAATCCCGCTGCGGGAAGTAAAGCCACGATAACACAGAACATAATTCCGGAGGTGGTTACTTTGGAGCGGATATGGGGATTGGATGAAACATTATATAACTTATCCAAAGTTCTTTCCTCCTACTTTTTCTTCTTCGAAAGGCATATTTTTCGAAGAGATTTGATGTTCTGACAAAGAGGACGTTTCGCGGGGCAGATAAAGCTGCAGCATCCGCATTCCACGCATTCAAGACCATGATTTGAAAGGAATTCCTCTTCGTTGAAATTGGCCGCATGATCGGATAAAAGCTTTGGAAGCAGGCGGCTCGGACATACCTCCACGCACTGACCGCAATTGATACATGCGGAAGGCTCCATACGGCTTATGTCATCACGGGATAAGCACAAAAGAGCCGAAGCGGTCTTGGTGACGGGTACGTTTAAATCAAACATACAAAAGCCCATCATAGGTCCGCCGGAAATAATCTTAACGGGTTCTTTCTTGAATCCGCCGGCTTCGGGAAGAAGGTCTGCATAGGAAGTACCGATTAACACCTTAAAGTTTCTCGGATTCTTAATGCAGTTGCCTGTAACCGTAACAATACGGTGCATAAGAGGCAGACCTTCATATATGGCTCTGCGCACGGAAATAACAGTATCCACGTTATTGACCACGCAACCTACGTCTGCAGGTAAGAGCTTTGAATTAATCTCTCGACCGGTTACGGCATAAATCAAATGTCGTTCCGAACCCTGCGGATACTTGGTGCGAAGAGCTTTAACCGTGATACGGGGCTCGTCTTTGGTAAGCGCTTTATAAACTTTGATACAATCGGGCTTATTGTCCTCGATTGCGATTATTCCAAGGGAATACGGGAACAGTTTAAGATATACTCTTAAACCTTCAAGAAGCTTTTCCGGTTCTTCAATCATCTTGCGATAGTCGCTTGTAAGATACGGCTCGCACTCCGCTCCGTTTACGATAACGTAATCAATCTTCGCGGGTTCCTTGACCGAAAGCTTGACGTGAGTGGGAAATCCCGCACCGCCCATGCCGACAATGCCGGCTTCACGGATACGACTGATAATCTCCTCACTTGACATTTCCTCAAGAGGCTTTACCTCCCAAGGTTCTACAGAATTATAACACCCGTCATTTTCGATAACGACGGACATGGCATTATTACCGGTTACAACCCTTCTCTCTTCAATTGCCTTGACAGTTCCCGATACCGATGAATAAATCGGTGAGGAAACAAAGCCGTCTGCCTCGGCAATCTTCTGACCTGCCAACACATGATCACCTTTGGCCACAACAGGCTTGGCCGGTGCCCCGATGTGCTGAGACAAAGGATAGACCAAATCGCTTACGGGATATACCTCTTTAATGGGGATATCCTTGGACATTTCCTTGCCGTCGTAGGGATGGATTCCACCGCTGAACGTAAGTTTAGCCATTTTTGCATTCACCCAACCTTCTCGTTTCTAATATGACAGTGTTGTCACAAAGATACATGTTTCAACCCACCATACCCTATTAATATACTATTTTTTGGCGTAACTGTCAAAACGAATATTGTTGAACAAATTCGCAAAAAATGTTAGAATAAACAGACAACGGGGTAAATATTATTAACTACTTTTCCAAGGAGACTACTATGCAGATCATTGATGAAAGTATTGATAACATTAAAGTATTATATCCTCTTGAAAATATCGCTCCCTTAGAGCACATTCTTTTTATAGATATTGAGACTACAGGCTTTACCGCAAGGACCTCCAAGCTCTATCTCATCGGTTGCCTGTATTACAAAGAAGGCTGGAAGGCCCGCCAGTATTTTGCGGAAGATTATTCGGATGAAGAGTCTCTCCTCGAAGAGTTCTTTGACTTTGCCGATTCCTTCAAAGTGCTGATTCATTATAACGGCAACAATTTCGACATCCCTTATCTTACCGCCAAATGTCGTGAGTTCTCTCTTTCTTATAATTTTGACAGTTTTGTCGGAATTGATATTTACAAAAGAATTTCTTCCTACAAAAACTTTCTTAAACTGGAGAACTGTAAGCAGAAAACAATTGAGAAGTTCTTAAACATCACTCGTGAAGATCAATTCTCCGGCGGCGATCTGATAGGACTGTATCACGATTTTGTACGTTCCAAGGATGCAGATTTAAGAAAGTTCTTACTGCTTCATAACTTTGAAGATTTGAAAGGAATGCTCTCTATTCTTCCCGCTTTGGCATATTGTGATTTGTTTACGCGTAAGCTTAAGGTTACCAAGGTTTCCGCAAGCTACTATGAAGATTCTTCGGGCGCCACACACTCTGAAATCATGATGGTAATGGAGCTTCCGGCAGCATTACTGACTCCCGTGTCATTTTTGTATGACAGATGTTATTTTTCCGGAGCCGGCAGTCAGGGCATGTTGAGAGTTCCGCTTTATGAAGAGGAAATGAAGTACTTCTACGCCAATTATAAAGACTACTATTATCTCCCGGCTGAGGATATAGCACTTCATAAATCCGTTTCTTCATTTGTGGACAAAGAACATCGCGAGCAGGCCAAAGCCGCCAACTGCTACACCCGTAAGACTTCGAAATTCTTACCCGAGTGGGATGCGCTTGTGACACCGTTCTTTAAGCGTACATACGAGTCCCGCGACCTCTTCTTCGAGCTTACCGATGAGCGTCGAACCGACAGAGACATGTTTAATGATTACGCGTCGCACGTACTCAATCATATGGTTATTTAATCAAGGCATAATTTAAGCCTCGGAATCGTTTGTATGACTCCGAGGCTTTTTCTTTGTCCAATATTGATATTAAGGCTTGTCGTAGTAGAAAGAATTCTTACGCTGATAGCCGATTTCTTTGTAATTGATAATCTGCTCTGTGCTTCCGATGAACAAAACGCCCTTGCTGTAGAGACAGTCGCAGAACTTCCTGAAGATTTCGTCCTTGGCTTCTTCTGTAAAGTAGATAAGCACGTTACGGCACACAATCATATGAAGGTCTTTCGGATAAGGGTCCTTTAAGAGGTTGTGCTGCTTAAACTCAACGCGGGACTTAATCTCGTCAGAAATCTTGTAGGAAGGACCGACCTTTGTAAAGTATTTTCTTTTAAATTCTTCGGGAACGTTCTCGATACTCTTTTCGTTATAAAGTCCGAGCTTAGCCTTTTCAAGAATCTGCTTGTCGATATCGGTTGCATATATCTTAATCTGGTTAAGCGGAACGTGCTTGGATAAGGCCATTACAAGCGAATATGGCTCGTCACCGGTTGAGCATGCTGCGCTCCAGATTTTTAAATTCTTGCCAAACTTCGCTATGAGTTCGGGGAAGATCTCTTTGTCCATAAGTTCCCACTGGTCGGGGTTACGGTAGAACTCGGAAACGTTGATGGTTAAGTAACTTACGAACTCTTCAAAAGCTTCCTTGTCGCTTTTAAGCATAGCGACATATTTATCGTATCCGTCAGCCTTACGCTTATCGATAAGGGTGTCGATACGTCTCTTCATCTGTTTTTCTTTGTATGCATTTAAGTCGATGGTGGTTAAATCAAAAACTGCTTTTTTGAAATACTCATAATCGTATGCCATTTTATACTCTCCCGTAAATAAATAGTAGGTAGCCTTTCCGACTACCTACCAAGTATACATAACTATTATAAACCTTTTATTAAAGCAGGAATTAAGCTTCTTCGGATTCGCTTGCGATAACAGCTTCGATGTCAACGCTTGCTACTTCGGAATCATCTTCCTTGTCTTCCTTCTTCTCTTCTTCGGGCTCGGTTAAAGCCTTAACGGAGATGCTTACCTTCTTGTCTTCGAGGTTGAAGTCAACTACCTTAGCGGTAACTTCGTCGCCAACCTTAAGTACGTCTGAAGGCTTCTCGATGTGTTCCTTGGAAATCTGAGAAACATGAAGGAGTGCATCGATACCGGACTCGAGCTCTACGAAAGCACCGAAATCAGCCATTCTCATTACCTTACCGGTAACAACCGTACCTACTGCATACTTCTTCTCTGCGTCAATCCAGGGATTGGTATCGTTAAACTTTAAGGACAAAGCAATCTTGCTGTCCGAAATAGACTTAATTAAAACTTTAAGCTTGTCGCCGGCCTTGAAGTTCTTCTTGGGATTCTCAACTCTGCCCCAGCTCATTTCTGAGATGTGAAGAAGTCCGTCGATTCCGCCGAGATCTACGAATACGCCGAAGTCTGTAACGTTCTTGATAACGCCTTCAACAACATCGCCTTCCTTAACAGTGTTAAGAAGCTTCTCCTGAGCGGCTGCTTTACGTGACATAAGAATGGACTTTCTGTCACCGATGAAGCGACGCTTCTTGGGATTGTACTCGCGAATAACGAATTCGATTTCCTCGCCGTTGTACTTGCTTAAATCCTTCTCAAATGTGTCGGAAACAAGGCTTGCGGGAATGAATACGCGAACCTCATCAACAACTACGCAGATACCGCCTTCAAGAACCTGTGTAACCTTGGACTTAAGAATCTCCTGACTCTCAAATGCTTCTTCAAGTCTCTTGGCGCCTCTGTCGGCTGCAAGTCTCTTATAGGACAAAAGAACCTGTCCCTCGCCGTCATTAACTTTAATGACTTTAACATCCATGGTATCGCCGACCTTAACCACGGTAGTCAAATCCACACCGGAGTCATTGGTGTATTCGGTCTTCGTAAGAATACCGTCGGACTTATATCCGATGTTGAGTATGATCTCATTAGGCTTGACATCGATTACAGTTCCTTCTACAACCTCTCCCGTATGTATTGTCTTAAATGATGCTTCAAGCATCTGTTCAAACGTCATTTCTGACATAACTTTGAACCTCCTCAATAATATATTTGGGGGTAGAAGCCCCTGCAGTAATACCTACAAGACCCGATACCTTCGGAAGACGACCGACTATATCTTGAAGTTCCTGTATAAAGTATGTCTGTTCACAATTCGCCTTGCATATTTCGTATAGTTTCTTGCTGTTGGAACTTGCCTTGTCGCCTATAACAATCATAAGTTCCGCCCTCTTTGATAACGCCTCGGCTTCAGTCTGCCTAATGCTCGTTGCGTCGCAAATTGTGTTCATAACAAGAATATTGTAACTTCTTTTTTCGAATAATTCAACAATTTCTTGAAATTTGTTGCGGTTGAAGGTGGTTTGAGACACTATGCAATACTTTTTGTCAGGTGCAAAAGAAAAATTACCCGCTTCTTCCGAATTCTCTATAACTGTCGCACCGTTATTGGACCATCCTACAATGCCCATTACTTCGGGATGTTTGGGGTTGCCGATAACGATGATTTCGCTGCCTGCTTCGCTTTCCTTGGCTACGATTCTATGGATTCTTTTGACAAAGGGACATGTGGCGTCAAATACTTCAAATCCGCTCTCGTTAAGCTTATCAAATTCGGCCTTTGATACTCCGTGGGAACGAATGATAATCTTGCCCTTCGGAAGGCTTGAAAGTTCCGACAAATCATTGACCACGCGAACGCCCTTTTCTTCAAAGTTCTTTACGATAAAAGCATTATTAAGAATCGGCCCGTAAGTGTAAATGGGCTTCCCCTCTTCAATAGCGCTCTTAACCGCGTTAAAGCCTCTGTCCGCGCCGAAGCAAAAGCCGGCGTTTTCACATAATACTACTTCTCTACTCATCGTATTTGCTCTGTGCCTTAGCTACTATAGTATTAACCACTTCATCGATTGTCATGTAAGAGCTGTCTACAATGTCTGCCTCGGGCACGCAAATAAGGGGAGAATTCTCTCTGTGCATGTCTCTGTAGTCGCGTTCTCTTACTTCGTCCTCAACTGTCTTAAGGTCCGCTTCCTTGCCTTTTGCTAAAAGTTCATCATAACGACGCTTTGCACGAACTTCCACGCTTGCGTCAAGGTAAATCTTAACCTGAGCGTTGGGAAGCACGCAGGATGCGATGTCGCGACCGTCCATAACTACGTCTGTGGTCTTGGCAAGTTCCTGCTGAAGCGCCACCATCTTCTCTCTTACAAGCTTATATGCAGACACAACGGATGCAGCCTCGCCCACTTCCTGAGTACGAATCTGCCCGTTAACGTTCTCTCCGTTTAAGATAACGGCCTGCTCGCCGTCTATATATTTGATGGATACGTTGGTATCGTCAAGAAGCTTAAGAACCGCTTCCTCATCGTGAATATCCACATCGTTCTTAATACAGTTAAGACCTATCGCACGATACATAGCGCCTGTGTCAACGTACACAAACTGAAGTGTCTTGGCTACGGCTTTGGCTACCGTGCTCTTGCCTGCGCCCGCAGGTCCGTCAATTGCTATCTGAAAACTCATATCTAATCTCCCGGTTAATTTATTCTGTTAATTGCATTCTCCCGCAAGATACCCAGTGGACCAGGCAATCTGAAGGTTGAAGCCTCCGGTCATTGCGTCCACATCAAGTACCTCTCCGGCAAAATAAAGATTCTTCACAAGCTTGGATTCCATGGTGGAAGCGTTAATTTCCTTAACATTAATGCCGCCGATGGTAATGATGGCCTCGTTAAAATTGCCTGCGCCGATTACCGTCATCGAAAGATTCTTAAGAAGATGTACGAGGTTCTTTCTCTCTTCCTTGGTAACGACGTTGACTGCTTTATAAGGGTCTGTTCCGCTTAAATCCACAATTACGGGAATCATTTTGGAAGGAAGAAGTTCATCAAGGGAATTCTTAAACTGCTTGTTGTTGTACTTTTCAAAGTCTCTGAGTATTCGCTTATCGAGTGCTTCCTCATCCAAAGCGGGTTTTAAATCTATGGTTACGGTTATGTTCTTGTTCTTGCGGCTTTCCTGATCATAATAAGCACTTGCGGAAAGTACAAGCGGTCCGGAAATACCGTAATGTGTAAAAAGCATCTCGCCCTGCTCTTTGTACACGCATTTATTATCCGAATACAGTTTAAGCTCAACGTTCTTAAGAGACAAGCCCTGAAGTCTCGGCACCCATGTCTCGCCCGTAACAAGCGGTACAAGTCCGGGTCTCGTAGGCACAACGGTGTGTCCTGCGGATTCGGCCATCTTATATCCGTCTCCGGTAGAACCCGTTGTAGGATATGAAAGGCCTCCGGTAGTAACTATAACCTTGTCGGCATACTCACGCGAGCCATCGCCCAAAATAACGCCCTTAACAGCCCCGTTTTCGATGATTAACTCTTTAACGGGTGTATTTAGCTTAATCTGCACCTTGCGGTCTTTAAGAGCCTTTGTGAGGGCTTTAATAATATCTGAGGCATGGTCCGATACGGGAAATACCCTCTCGCCTCTTTCAACCTTAAGAGGGCATCCGTTGTCTTCGATAAAAGAATAAAGTCTTGAATTGTCAAAACCGTAGATGGCACTGTACATAAACTTCGGATTTCTGTTTATGTTCTTAAGAATCGTGTCTATGTCTGCGTTGTTGGTGACATTGCAACGACCTTTGCCTGTTATATATATTTTTTTGCCGAGCTTTTCGTTCTTTTCATATATAGTTACATAATCGTAAAGCTCTCCGGCGCGGATTGCCGCCATCATGCCTGCCGCTCCGCCGCCTATTACTATTACTTTCATTAATCTTCCTCTTCTTTATTAAGCGAGTAGTTAAGGATGGGCTCGTCATCAATAAAGTTGATTTCGTCGTTAAGATATATCTGGTAATTGCCCCAAACGGTCTCGAGATTCTCAAGGTTCTCCTTAACTTCCTTGGGCTTCTTAAGGCAAAGAGCCACTACAAGTGCATTGATAACGCTCAACGGAGCCACCAGCGAATCCACAATAGAGACCATGTCGCTTCGCGCAAGAAGGTTGCAGGATGAATAAAGATTCATGGGCGAATGCACCGAATCGGTAAGCGTAATTACCTTGGCGTTACGGTCATTGGCAAATTCCATGGCCTTAAGGGTACGCATGGAGTATCTTGGGAAGCTGATACCGATGATACAGTCCTTCTCATCGATTCTTATCATCTGCTCAAACATCTCGCTCGCGGAGGTAGTCTTAAGAAGCACTACATCGGGTCTTATCATGTTAAGGTAAAAGCTTAAAAACTCAGCCAAAGGCTCACATGTACGAAGGCCTACGACATATACTTTCTTGGCCTTTAATATGATATCTACGGCAAGCTCGAAAGCTTCAACATCAAGATTGGCAATCGTATCTTCCATCTTCTCCATGTCGGAACGAAGAACCGTGTTAAGAAGGTCTGACTGAGATGCCTTGCCATACTTCTTACCTACCATCGAGACGGTATTCATCTTGGTCTTGTACCACTTCTCAAGTGCGCGGGTAAACTCGGGGAATCCTTCGTAGCCTACGGATACCGCGAATCTTACTACAGTAGACTCACTTACGCCTACAGCCTCGGCGATTTCCGCCGCCGTCATAAATACCGCAAGGTCATAGTGGTCGATTACGTAAGAAGCTATAAGCTTCTGTCCTTTGCTAAGGTGTGAAAAGTGTTCATTTATTCTTGATAAAAAATCATCTTTCTCTGCCATGTCTTACCTCGTAAAAGATTTATATGCGTCTTCAAGCTGAAGTCTGGTCTGTGCGCTTGTAAGGTCATAATCGCCCGTAATAGTCATGCATGCGGCGCCGTGAATAAGCATCCACATTTTCATGAATATCTGCTCGGGGAATCTAGCGCCTTCATCTCTTGCAGCATTCATTTCTTTTAACACGGCACCGGTTCTGCCGTTTAAAATATTATATAAGTTCATTCCGTGGGTGTTCTTGGTCATAAACAAGAAAGAAAACAGCTTAGGTTCTTTCTCGGCAAAAGAAATATAAGCCATTCCGAGATTGACAAAAGGAATGTGCGAACCTTTGTCATAATTTACGTAGAATTGATCGAAATATAAAAGAGTGTCCTCGTATACGTCATTAAGACAATCTTCCATATTTGCATAGTTTCTGAAAATAGGCTGCGTAGAGCAACCTGCATAAGCCGCAAGTTTTCTTGCGGTTACTTCTGTAACCCCCTGCTCTCTTGCCATTTCGAAAGCAGATTTTCTGAGTAAATCTTTTGTGATAGTGACAGTTTTAGCCATAACAATAATCTACCTTTCTCAAAATTACACCGATGTTATTACCCCTAATAACAAGCGTTATTATACACGAATAAAAAAAGAACCGCAAGTATAAACCTGCGGTTCTTCTGATTTTGTAAAATTAAACGGGGTAAGCTCCGTTCTTGGTATCTGCGATGGATGCGTCAACCTTGGTCTGCTGAGCTTCACGATATTTGAAGAAGTCTGTAGCAACCTGAGGGAAAAGTGCGTAGGAAAGTACGTCTTCTTCCTGCTGCTTGTACTGCTTCATCTCTGCTTCGATGGAAGCAAGCTCGGGCTTGTCGTGACCGGTAGCTTCTGCGGAACGAGCGGTAGAACGAGGCTCGCCGGGAATAACCTTGTCGATAACTTCCTGATTCATAGGCTTAACGGTCTGACCGTAGTTACCGCGAAGGAGATCCTTGAACTCGCCGGTAGCCATCTTGTATCTTTCACCCATAAGTACGTTGAAGATAGCCTGAGTACCAACGATCTGTGAAGAAGGTGTAACAAGCGGAGGCTCACCGCAGTCCTTACGAACACGGGGAATCTCTTCAAGAACTTCACGATATCTGTTCTCAGCGTGCTGCTCTTTAAGCTGTGAAACCATGTTAGAAAGCATACCGCCGGGTACCTGGTAAAGAAGTGTCTTAATGTTAACGCCAAGAACCTTGGTGCTCATAAGGCCGCTCTTTAAGCACTCTTCTCTGTAAGGAGTGAAGTAATCTGCGATTTCTGCAAGAAGGCTCTGATCAAAACCGGTATCATAAGGAGTACCCTTGAAGGTCTCAACCATAACTTCTGTAGCGGGCTGTGAAGTACCGAGTGCGAAAGGTGACATAGCACAGTCGATTACGTCTACGCCTGCCTCTACTGCCTTTAAGTAAGTCATTGAAGCCACACCTGAAGTGTAGTGTGTGTGTAACTGGATAGGGAGCTTGGTGCTTTCTTTTAAAGTCTTAACAAGTTCAGCTGCCTTGTAAGGAACAAGAAGACCTGCCATATCCTTAATACAAATGGAGTCTGCACCCATTTCTTCGATCTTTCTGGCCATATCTGCCCAGTAATCAAGAGTGTATGCATCACCGAGTGTGTAAGAAAGAGCGATCTGAGATTCACCGCGACCTTCTCTCTTCTTAATCTCGTTGGTAGCGTCAACGGCTGCCTTTAAGTTTCTGATATCGTTAAGGCAGTCGAAAATTCTGATAACGTCAATACCGTTAGCGATAGACTTCTCAACGAAAGCATATACAACGTCGTCAGCGTAAGGACGATATCCTAAAATGTTCTGACCTCTGAAAAGCATCTGGGTCTTGGTGTTCTTAAGACCGTCACGAATCTTACGAAGTCTGTCCCAGGGATCTTCCTTGAGGAAACGAAGGGATGCATCGAATGTAGCACCGCCCCAGCACTCTACTGAGTGATAGCCGACTTTGTCTAATTTATCCAAAATAGGAAGCATAACTTCGGTAGGCATTCTTGTTGCAATCAATGACTGATGTGCATCACGAAGAACGGTTTCGGTTATGCCGATAGGTTTCTTAACTGTTTCTGCCATTTTCTTTCTCCTTTAATTATTTAGAATACTCCAAAGATCGCCATAAACGTACCGGCTGCAACTGCAGTACCGATAACGCCGGCAACGTTGGGTCCCATGGCGTGCATGAGCAGGAAGTTGGTAGGATCTGCCTCGGCGCCGACCTTCTGAGATACGCGGGCTGCCATAGGAACCGCGGATACACCTGCGGAACCGATAAGAGGGTTAACCTTACCGCCTGTGAAGATGCACATAAGTTTACCGAACAATACACCTGCGGCTGTACCGAATGCAAATGCAACAAGACCGAGTGCAACAATCTTTAACGTAGAAATGTTAAGGAAAGCTTCTGCGCTTGTGGTAGCACCTACAGAGGTACCAAGCAAAATAACAACGATGTACATAAGTGCGTTGGATGCTGTATCCGTAAGCTGTCTTACTACACCGGACTCCTTAAAGAGGTTACCAAGCATGAGCATACCTACAAGGGGAGCTGTGGTGGGAAGGATCATACATACAACGATAGTAACAATGATGGGGAAAAGAATCTTTTCAAGCTTTGAAACAGGTCTTAACTGAGCCATCTTGATAGCACGTTCCTTCTTGGTGGTAAGGAGCTTCATAATCGGAGGCTGAATAATGGGAACGAGTGACATATATGAGTATGCCGCAACCGCAATGGGTCCCAAAAGGTTGGTCTGTCCGAGTTTACCTGCAAGGAAAATGGAGGTAGGACCGTCAGCACCGCCGATGATTGAAATGGCAGCTGCAGCCTTGTCATTGAAGCCAAGTGCAATAGCGCCGAAATATGCTGCGAAAATACCGAACTGAGCTGCTGCACCGAGCAGGAAGCTCTTGGGGTTGGCAATAAGGGGTCCGAAGTCTGTCATGGCGCCTACGCCCATGAAGATAAGGGACGGCAAAATTGCCCATTCGTCCAGTACATAGAAGTAATATAATAATCCGCCTGCAGAACCGTCCGCTCCGGGAGGTGCGATAATGTCGGGATAAATGTTAACAAGTAACATACCGAACGCTATCGGCAACAAAAGAAGCGGTTCAAATTCCTTAGCGATTGCAAGATAAAGGAAAAAGCATGCAACCGCAATCATAAGATAGTTGCCCCAGGTCAGGTTAAAAAATGCTGTCTGATGTACCAGGTTGTCTAATGTATCTGTTATGTAAGACATAATATTTCCTCCTGGATGTAATCAATTTCCTTTAAATTACTTTAAAGTAGCTAAGCATGCACCTGCTTCAACCATGTCACCAACGTTTACGTCGATGCTAGCAACTGTTCCGTCTGCGGGAGCTACTACGGGAATTTCCATCTTCATTGCTTCAAGAATAACAACAGCGTCGCCCTTCTTAACCTGTGCGCCAACCTGCTTTTCAATCTTGAAAATCTTACCTGCTGCACCGGCTTCAACCTTGATGGAGCCTGCGCCTGCTGCGGGAGCTGCAGCCTTGGGAGCTGCGGGAGCTGCCTTGGGTGCTGCCTTGGGAGCTGCTACGGGTGCTGCACCTGTGCTTGCACCTTCTTCTACAGTAACTTCATATACGTTTCCGTTAACGGTAATTGTATAGTTCTTCATTATTAAATCCTCCTGTTTGCTTTCTTAATGCTTCTTACTACGAAGCCGTCTGTGGAGCCTGCGCCCGAACCTTCGTAAGCGCGAATGGCTGCCATAATTACAGCTACAAGTTCGGTATCATCTGTTAAGTCTTCCTCTACTGCGGGAGCTGCAGGTGCTACCTGTTTAACTTCTTCTTTCTTCACTTCGGGCTTCTTCTTAAACAAACCGAAAGAAGCAATAATCAAAGAAATAAGTATAAGTACTATAAATACTGAACCCATACCGAGAAGTGTGTTAAGACCTGCATCGCCCATATGGGAGCCTGCCTCTTCCATCTTCTGGGAGAAGGTTGTAAATGCTGTTGCATTACCTTCAATGAACTTTGTGAAAATATCGTTCGAATATGTGAACTTAATCTCACCGTCACATTCATTACCCTTTACAGGCATGGTAACAACGATTTCTTTGCCTTCAATGGCGGACGTAAGATCGCCTGTTTCAACGATTCCACCCATGTCGGATTCCATCTGTCTGTAGGTGGTGATCATTCCTTCAAGTGCGCCGTATTTAGCTTCAATACCTCCGAAAAGAGACTGGAATACAGCTGCAGTTTCATGCTTCTTGTATTCTTTGGTAAGCTGATTTGCATTTTTTTCATCCATTTGAGAAACATACTGATATACATACTCGGAAATGGATTCACACTGTTCAAGCTTATCTTTCTCTAAATCTGTATAAGACTTCTCGGCGGAACCGCAAGCCGTAAGACTGAGTACACAGGCAATCACGCAAAATAAAGTAATTAATCTTTTCTTCATGCGTTCACCTTTCTATTAAACCGTGCCGTGCTTCTTGGCGGGACGGTCTTCCATTTTTGTGTAAAGCATTTCGAAAGCACCGATAACATACTTACGTGTGTCAGCGGGCTCTACGATCTGGTCCACATATCCTCTCTTGGCTGCGGATACTACGTTGTTCTGAAGTGCAGCATATTCCTTGGCCTTTTCATCGATAACAGCGGCATCTGCGCCGTCATACATAATCTTGGCAGCAATCTTGGCATCCATGGTGCCGACTTCGGCGTTGGGCCATGCAATTGTAAGATCGCAGCCGATTGCCTTAGAGTTCATAACGGTGTAAGCGCTTCCGTAAGCCTTGCCCACGATAACGTTAACCTTCGGAACTGTTGCATTGGCAAAAGCATAAGTAAGTCTTGCAGCGGCTTTGGCCATCTTCTTCTCAGCTTCAACGGTAGCCTTGAATCCGGTTACGTTGGTGATTGTAAGAACGGGGATGGAGAAAGCATCGCAGAAGTTAACGAAGTCTGCAGCCTTGTTACATCCGCAGGGACATAATACACCGTCAAACTTCTTAGCAACCTTACCGTCTTCTCCGTAAAGCTCGGTTCTGTTGGCAACAACACCGACGGTAGCGCCGTTAAGACGGATAAATCCTGTTACAACGGACTGTGCAAAAGAAGCCTTAACTTCAACAAAGTTGTTGTCATCTGCAATCTGAGAAACAAGGATTGCGGTATCGCCTGCGCAGCCTTCAAGACCTTCGCATACTCTGTTAAGGTCGTCGGTAACGTCTGCAACCTCTGCTTCGGTTTCATTGTTCTTGGGAAGCATGGAAACAAGCTCTCTGATCTGAGCAAGAACGAAGTCCTCTTCGCCGATTCCGTCGCATTCACCTGCCTCAGCAACGTACTTAGCTGCTGCTGTGTCACACTTAGCGGTGTAGTTACCGTCCAAAGCGTTGGGTGCGCTTACGAAAAGCTTAGCGTTCTTCTCTTCCATGTAAGTGAAATCAGCCATTGCATTGGCAATTGCAAGACCGCCGCCGCAGTTTCCGAAGATAGCGGAAATCTGAGGAATTACGCCTGAAGCAAGTGCCTGCTTGGCATAGATAGATGCCATAGCGTCAAGTGCATCGGTAGACTCCTGTAAACGAAGTCCGGCTGAATCGTATAAACCGATGATGGGAGCGCCCATCTTAAGAGCCAAGTCATAAAGATAAGCGATTTTCTTCGCATGCATTTCGCCTACGGTTCCGTTTAAAACGGAAGCATCCTGGCTGTAAACGTATACGAGATTGCCGTCTACACAACCGTAACCGGTTATAACACCGTCGGAAGGGGTCTCGGCCTGTTTCAAATCAAAATCGGTACTTCTTGCAGTTACAAGTGCGCCAATTTCAACGAAACTGTTTTCATCCAGGAGAGAAAGGATTCTCTGACCTGCTTTTGAAGTAGTACTCATATGGTTTGACCTCCATTATATTATAAATATCATTTTAAGCACATTCGTAGTGAAGTATATCACATTGCGCAATTAAAAGCAAAGAAAATTTGCACCGAAATTTCCCGTAAATTGCTATGTTTTTCGCACTTTTGAAACTTCTTGTCAAACCGCTTTCTTTAAGCAAAAGAAAAGAAGCCTCAACCGAGACTTCTTAACGATAATTACAATTTTAAACTAAGCTGAATCTCCTGCTCCGCTTCCTGCTTAAACTCTTCTATCTGAAGGGTGTCGATTTCGGGAAGGTCTTTAAGACTCTTAACGCCGAAGCTTCTTAAGAATTCCTCCGTGGTACCAAATAACAGCGGGCGTCCCGGCGCATCCTTACGGCCAAGCTCGCAGATGAGTCCGTATTCCAAAAGCTTGTTAACGGCGAAGTCGCTGCTTACGCCTCTGATACTCTCAATTTCAAGTCTTGTAACCGGCTGCTTGTAAGCGATGATGCTTAATGTTTCAAGTACCGACTCAGACAGTTGCATACGCCTCGGGGTCTTGGCTATCTTAACCAGCGCATCATACATGCCGGGCTTGGTGGCAAGCTGGTAGGAATCTTCAAGTTCCAAAAGTTCGATTCCCGACTCGGGACTTTCGTACTTTTCTTTAAGCTTCCCCAAAAGTTCCTTTGTAACTTCGGTAGTCTCTTCTATTACCTCTGCAAGCTTTGAAATTTCCACAGATTCGCCCATTGCAAAAAGAATAGCTTCAAGCGTTGCGATTTTATTAGCTGTATCCAAAATAATCTCCTAAATCAAGCGGCCTTAACTGCCGTAATATAAATATCGTCGAAAAGATTCTCCTGAAGAATCGTAATGACGCCTGTCTTCATAAGCTCAAGAATTATTAAGAAAGTAACGATAATCTCAGCCTTAGACTTCTGCTTCTCAAGTAAGTCCTTAAAAGAAAACTTCTTGTGAGCCTTAACATACTCTTCTATATAAAGAGCCTTGGCATCCATGTCGATTTCTTCCTTCTCAATGTTGCCGTAGTGGGAACGTATGGGGTCAATCTTGTCTTCCTTGCGCTGCATCATGAAGTTGAATATTTCATGAAGCTTGTTAAGATTCATCTCACCTATAAGCTGCTCGTAATCGATAGGCTCGCGGAAGTTCTTAACATCATCGGGAAGCGTCTCTTTCTTGCATAAAGAAAAACCGTTCTCAAGCTGCATATCCTTAAGCTCGAAGGACATGTACTTGTACATCTTGTACTCAAGAAGCTTCTCAACAAGTTCGGCTCTGGGATCCTGCTCTTCGCCTTCTTCATTGACTTCCTTGGGAAGAAGCATCCTGCACTTGATGTCTACAAGCGTCGCTGCCATAACAAGGAACTCGCTCATGACATTCATATCCTCAGCCTGCATGGCGCGGATATAATCAAGATACTGATTGGTAATCTCAACTATCGGTATATCGTAAATATCTACTTTATTCTTCTCAATCAGGTGAAGAAGAAGGTCAAGCGGGCCTTCAAACACCTGGAGTTTAACGGGTATTGCCATTATCTTGTGCCCTCATGTAAATTCGTCACTAGATATTGTATCTTAATTCTTCCATCATTTCAATGCTTTTTTAAGATGAATAACGATTAATTCTCCGGGGTTTAAGAATCTGAAAGGAATGGTGTGGCTTCCGATACCGCGACTTAAAATCATCTTAGAGCCATACTCTTCAAACAATCCTCCGTCATAGTGGGGAAAAAGTTTAAGTCTTGGTGATATAATTCCTCCCACAAACGGAAGTCTTGCCATCCCGCCGTGATTGTGTCCCGAAAGAACCAGGTCCGGCTTCCATTCGGCATATCCCTTAAAATACTCCGGGTCATGAGCCAAAAGAAGGCTGAAACGGCTCTCATCATTTGCGCCGAGCTTGGCTTTGACGTCTTCGCCCTTTAAACTTAACTTAAGCCATCGTTCATAATAGTCTCTGTCTATTGAAAGAGCATACAAATCTATATCGTCCAAAACTATTTTTTCGTTCTCAAGTATCCTTATTGGTATACGGCTAAGCTTTTCTGCATATTTTTCATAAGTATCGCCAAACATATCCGTAAACAGTTTTAGCTTTTGCTCATGATTCCCTTCTGAGTAGTAAACGGTATTTTTGGCCGCAAGTTCACTTACAAAATGTGCCGGTATATCTGTTCCGACGCCGCGGTGGGAAGTCACCATGTCGCCGCCTAAAAGTATCGCCTCCGCAGAAATTGCATCGACTGCCTTAAGAAGCTTACTGTTTTCCTTGCCGTAAGACTTACAGTGAAGGTCGCTTATATATATGAAATCGTGGTCTCGTGTAAGCTTATCGCTCTCCACCGTATATTCGCGCACAACAAAACGGTTGGAGTCAATAGCTATAACTCCAACCGCAATAATAACACAAATCGCAATAATCCAAAGAAAAATCTCCAAGTAATCTCTCCCGACAATTATGCGGTCTTTTCTCCGCTGTATTTACCTTTGGCCATCGAAATGCCTCTGAAAATATAGTCCACAAGCGCTATGCCAAGAATCACTTCCATAACGATTATAACCTTGGAAGGTTCAAACTTCTCAACAGTCTTAAACATAAACTTGTTAAGGAACATTACAACGCCGATAGCGTAGAATCCCCATGCAAGCGTACTCTCAAGACAGATGATTCCCTGGAAATTGAAAGGCTTATCATCATAAGTCCAGAACATGGAGCCTAAGTACTTAAGCATGAGCTTGCCTACCATATACTCAAAAATCGTTGCTATAACGGCACCGATTACATATACCAAAAAGAAACTGTGTGAAAAAGGCTCAAGAAAAATCGATCCAAGTGTCGCACCCACTCCGTAAATCGGGCAGAAAGGTCCCTTGGCAATGCCTCTGTTTGTAAGCTTGTGGTTACAAAAAGACATATAAATCGACTCGGCACACCATCCCAGGATGCTGTACACGACAAAAGAAACGCCTATATGATAAAGGTCCTTACCTAAAAAAGGAAGGCTCCAAAAGAATCCATAATCCATAAAAATTACTCCCTCAACCTTCACCTACAAAGTAACAAGTCCCTGACAAAATGTCAAGGACTTGCGAATTTGTGAATTAATTATATTTGCGCTTTCTGGCTGCCTCAGACTTTTTCTTACGCTTAACGCTGGGCTTCTCGTAATGCTCACGCTTACGAATTTCCTGCTGGATGCCGGCCTTAGCGCAGCTTCTCTTGAAGCGACGTAATGCGCTGTCTAATGATTCGCCTTCTTTAACGATAACGTTTGACATTTCTGTTTCCCTCCCTTCAGTCCCTTCATGTACTTGACTGACAGGTTATTTCGTGCATACACACATTTAGAGTTATACCAAAAAACTTTCAATTCGTCAACAAATTTTTATTTATAATTTGTTTAAAGCTACTAAACCTCTATTTTAAGGCATATTCGATATATTCTTACGTATCTGCAAAATGTTCGTGGGATTGACCGACATGTAGTCAAGTCCTATCTCCGCATACTTTTCAAGAAACGTCGGATCCATGGCCATCTCTCCGCATATGCCCACTTCGATGCCATGCACCTTGGCTCCCTTGGCCGTCATGTCAATCATCTTAAGAATCGCCGGATGATGCGGGTCCATAAAGTCCATAAGACTTCCGTTTTGTCTGTCAAGTGCCAGCGCATATTGCGTAAGGTCGTTGGTACCGATACTGAAGAAGTCCGAAACCTCCGCAAGCTCATCCGCAATTAAAACCGCCGCCGGAGTCTCTATCATGATACCCTGCTTAGGTACGGCAAACTTCACGCGTCTCTTTTCAAGTTCAGCCACGCACTCATCAACAACGTCGCGCACCTGCTTCATTTCCGAAAGTGAGGTAATCATGGGATACATAATCTTTAAATTGCCCGAAGCCGCAGCGCGAAGAAGCGCCTTAATCTGAGTCTTGAAAAACTCCTTGTGAAGCAAGCTAAGCCTTATGCCTCTAAGTCCGAGCGCCGGATTCTCTTCCTTTGGGATATCGATAAACTCAACATTCTTATCGCTTCCAAGGTCCGCCGTCCTGAATGTAACCGGCTTGCCTTCTGCTTTCTTAAGCACGCTCACATAAAGCTTATACTGTTCCTGCTCGGATAACGGCTCCGCATTTCCCATAAAAAGAAACTCGGTTCTAAACAGCCCGATTCCGTCGGCATGATACCTGTTGCACTCATCCACATCCGCAATACTCGATGCGTTGGTCAAAAGAAAGACTTTCTTGCCGCTTGAAGTGACGGTTTCTTTGTCCATGTATAGGTTCAAATCTTCGGAGTTCTTACTCTGCTCTCTAAGCTTCTCAACATAACGCTCATATGAGGGAAGGTCCGGGTCTACGATAAAGAGGCCTTTAATACCGTCTACCACAGCGCGAACACCGTTCTTGGTATCAAATATGGACTCGTCTTCTATCACAACCATCGGAATATCCGCAGCACGCGCAAGTATTGCCGCGTGTGAGTTAAGCGAACCCTTGGTAACCACTATTCCTCTGGCATATTTCTTATCAAGCGATATGACTTCCGAGGGCGAAAGCTCCTCGGCAAGAACTATTGCGGGCTCGCGAAGCGTAAGACTCTCGCGCTTGCCCATAAGATTGGCAATTATCCTATCAGACACGTCTCTGATATCCGCCGCCCTTGCCTGCATCTCGGGGCTTGGGGAGTTTTGAAAGAACTCCACATACTTGCCTGCCACTTCACTTACAGCATACTCGGCGCAAACCGATTCGCCCACTATCATATCCTTAATCTCGCCTCTGAAATTATCGTCGGTAAGAAGCATTCTGTGCGCGTCAAATATATCTGCTTCCTTGCGCCCTATGCGGCCCTTGGTCATCTTGGCAATTTCATAAAGCTCCGCATCCGTGTGCTCGTACGCTTTCCTAAGTCTCTCGAGTTCGCCGACTCTGTCTGTTATCGTGGTCTTATATGCTTTATATACTACGGCTCTGTCAAAGACCTTCACAGGCCCCATACCGACCTTGCCGTGCATTCTTTTGCCTTCGTAAATTTTCATGAGTATCTCCTCTTGTTCCCTCAAGGATTCATTATAACACAAAACGACCCAAGGCTTAAGTGCCTTGGGCCGTAGAAAATCTTTATTTAATCTGTCCTTCAAGTGCCTTGGCAGCTTCCTTGATGGCTTCGGGGATACCTGCGGGGTTCTTGCCGCCGGCCTGAGCCATGTTGGGACGTCCGCCGCCGCCACCGCCTACGAGGGAGGCGATTGCCTTGATAAGGTTACCTGCGTGAGCACCTTTAGCCTGTGCGCCGTCGGTAGCCTTGGCTACAAGGTTAACCTTGCCGTCTGCTTCGGAAGCAAGTACCACAACGCCTTCGCCGAGCTTGTCTGCAAGCTGGTCAGATAAGTCTCTTAAGCCGTTCATGTCTACACCGGGTACGGAAGTTGCAAGGAGTTTAACGCCCTTTACTTCTGTAACTGCGTCCATGGGATCGCCGAGTGCGCTCTGAGCAGCCTTGGCTTTCAGGGATTCAACCTCGGAGCTTAAGCTCTTAACCTCTGCCATGAGAGATGAAAGTCTGTCAAGGAAGTTAGAAGGCTGAGTCTTAACGACTGCGCATGCCTTGTTGAGTTCTTCCTCAAGCTTCTTGTAGTATGCAATAACGTTGGCACCGGTAATAGCCTCGATACGTCTTACGCCTGCAGCTACGCCGGATTCGGATAAAATCTTAAAGTTGGCAATATCTGAAGTATTCTTAACGTGTGTACCGCCGCAGAGTTCCTTGGAGAAGTCTCCCATGGATACTACACGAACGGTTTCGCCGTACTTCTCGCCGAAGAGAGCCATTGCTCCGCTCTTCTTGGCATCTTCTATAGACATAACGTCTGTATTGACTGCAAGTCCTTCCGCAATTTTCTCGTTAACGATAGCTTCAACCTTTTCGATTTCTTCACGGGTCATAGCCTGTGAGTGGCTGAAGTCGAAACGTGTACGAGCGCTGTCCTGATATGAACCCTGCTGTTCTACGTGATTACCGAGAACCTGCTGTAATGCTGCCTGTAAAAGGTGAGTTGCTGAGTGGTTCTTGCATGTAGCGCTGCGAACAGCCTTATCAACTGCAAGCTTGGCAACATCGCCTGTCTTAACTGTACCGGATACAACCTTACCGATGTGGCCGATACGGTTGCCGGGAAGCTTAACGGTTTCTTCTACTTCGAATACGCCTGTAGCGGTAGTGATGGTACCCACATCGCCCTTCTGACCACCCATGGTAGCGTAGAAAGGAGTCTTGGCTGTAACAAGTGTGCCTTCCTCGCCGGAGTTAAGTGTATCGGCGATTTCCTCGCTGTTAGCCATAGTGACAATCTTCTCTTCAAGTTCGGTCTTATCATAACCTACGAACTCGCTTACCACGGAAGCATCGAGCTTCTCAAAGAGGTCTGCATCAATAGCTTTCTGAGCAAAGTTAGAATTCTCTCTTGCCTTCTGCTTCTGCTCTTCCATAGCGCTCTTAAAGCCTTCTTCGGAAACCTTAAGGCCTTCTTCCTCAGCCATTTCTACGGTAAGCTCAAGCGGGAATCCAAAGGTATCGTAGAGGTAGAATGCCTTATCACCGCTAATCTCCTTAGCGTTCCCTGCCTTAACCTCTTCAAGAATCTTCTTGTATTCCTTCATGCCGTTTTCGATGGTGCTTTCAAAACGCTCGATTTCCTTCTTAAGCTCGGTTAAGATGAACTCGCGATTCTTGGTAAGAAGGGGATAGCTGTCTGCGTAAATCTTATCGATATAAATGCAAGCAATATTCAAATAATCATCAGTCTTAAGACCAAGCACACGACCGTGTCTTACGGCACGACGGATAAGTCTTCTTAATACATAGCCTGCGCCCGCATTGGAGGGACGGAGCTTCGCAGCATCACCGATAAGCATAACAGCTGTACGGGTGTGGTCTGCAATAATACGCATAGACTTGGTAGACTTATCATCTGCCTCGTATTTAACGCCGCTCTTATCTTCAACGTACTTAATTACGGGAGCAAAAATATCAATCTTATATACATCGTCGGTTCCGTTTAAGAAAGCTACGTTTCTCTCAAGTCCCCAACCGGTATCAACGTTTTTCTTGGCAAGAGGAGTTAAACTTCCGTCCTGATGTCTTTCGTACTGCATGAATACGTCGTTACCGATTTCAGTATATTTACCGCAGTGGCAACCGGGCTTACAGTCGGGTCCGCAGGGGGGAACATCCATTACATAGAACATTTCGGAGTCGGGACCGCAGGGACCGTACTCAAGTCCCCACCAGTTGTCTTCCTTGGGTAAAAAGAAAACGTTCTCGGGCTTAAAGCCTGATTCTATTCTGAACTTAGCGCCTTCTTCGTCTCTGGGAGCATCTTCGTCACCCGCAAAAACGGTAGCTGCAAGATGGTCTCTGTCAAATCCGAATACGCCTGTAAGAAGCTCGTAGCTCCACTGGCATCTTTCTTTCTTAAAGTAGTCACCGAGAGACCATGAACCCATCATTTCAAAGAATGTAAGGTGGTTCTTGTCTCCGATTGAATCAATATCAACGGTACGTACACATCCCTGAACATTGCAAAGTCTTGTACCCATGGGATGCTTCTTACCGAGAAGATAAGGCATAAGAGGCTGCATACCAGCTACGTTAAACATAGCACCTGTAGAACCGTCGGATACAAGTGATACAGCACCTACATCCACGTGTCCTCTTTCTTTGTAAAAGTCAAGCCATGCCTTTCTTAATTCACTTGAAGTCATTGCCTTCATATGTGCTTTCTCCTAACTGATTAAAAAGTAAATTTATCTTCGAAGTAATTCTTAAGGTCTGCGATTGCAACACGCTCCTGCTCCATGGAATCACGGAAACGAACGGTTACGCAGTTGTCGGTCTCTGAATCAAAGTCGTAAGTTACGCAGAAAGGAGTACCGATTTCGTCCTGACGACGATATCTCTTACCGATGTTACCTCTGTCGTCAAATTCGCAGTTGTACTTCTTGGAAAGCTCTGCATAAACCTTCTCAGCGCCCTCGTTAAGCTTCTTGGAAAGAGGAAGGACACCAATCTTAACGGGTGCAAGTGCGGGGTGGAATCTAAGCACTGTTCTGATGTCGGGAGCCTCTTCTGTGCCGAGGTTCTCTTCGTCGTAAGCTTCGCAAAGGAACGCAAGTACCACACGGTCAGCGCCAAGTGAAGGCTCAACAACGTAAGGAATGTACTTCTCGTTAAGCTCATCGTCAAAGTAATCCATAGGCTCGCCCGAAGTCTCCTGATGTCTGGTAAGGTCGTAATCGGTTCTGGACGCAATACCCCAAAGCTCGCCCCAGTCGGTGAAGGGGAATGCATACTCGATATCTGTTGTATGGTCGCTGTAGAAAGAAAGCTCCTCGGGATCGTGGTCGCGAAGTCTTAAATTCTCTTTCTTAATGCCAAGAGCCAAAAGCCATTCGTAGCAGGTCTTTCTCCAGTATTCAAACCACTCTGTCTGAGTGCCGGGCTTGCAGAAGAACTCAAGCTCCATCTGTTCGAACTCTCTGGTACGGAAAGTGAAGTTACCGGGAGTAATCTCGTTACGGAAGGACTTACCGATCTGGCAGATTCCGAAAGGAACCTTCTTACGGGAAGTACGCTGAACGTTCTTAAAGTTTACGAAAATACCCTGAGCGGTCTCGGGACGAAGGTAAACTACGTTCTTGGCATCCTCGGTAACGCCCTGGAAGGTCTTAAACATAAGGTTGAATTCTCTGATGGAGGTAAAGTTGTGCTTGCCGCAGGAAGGACAGGGAACGTTATTGTCCGCAATAAACTTCTCCATTTCTTCATGAGACCAGCCGTCTACGGAAGACTTAAGCTCAATACCCTTTTCAGCCGCAAAATCTTCGATAATCTTGTCGGCACGGAATCTCTCGTGACATTCCTTACAGTCCATAAGAGGATCTGAAAAGCTTCCGAGGTGACCTGAAGCAACCCACGTCTGAGGGTTCATTAAGATGGCACAGTCCACACCTACGTTGTAAGGATTCTCCTGTACGAATTTCTGCCACCATGCGCGCTTAACGTTATTTTTAAGTTCAACAC
>JAFYDI010000034.1 GCA_017544835.1 Lachnospiraceae bacterium
CATTACCTTTATTTATGTTACACACGATCAGGAAGAAGCTCTTACCATGTCTGATAAGATAGTGGTCATGAAAGCGGGAGAGATTCAGCAGATCGGTACTCCTACAGATATTTACAATGAGCCTGTTAACAGATACGTTGCGAACTTTATCGGAGAGAGCAATATTGTTGACGGTATCATGCTTGAAGACTATAAAGTTATGTTTGAGGATAAGACCTTTGAATGCGTTGACGCAGGCTTTTCCAAGAACGAGAACGTTGAAGTTGTAATTCGTCCCGAGGACCTTGAAATTGTAGCGCCCCGTTCCGGTAACCTTAAGGGTATAGTTAAGTCCGTTCTTTTTAAAGGCGTACATTACGAGACTATCGTAGAGACTAAATCAGGTACTGAGATTACGGTTAAAATGAACGTTTCCGATGACAAGCCCGTTGTTAATGAGCTTGCGGAAGAAATGATGAGCGCCAACGATTTCTACATCGACCTTGACGACTTACAGGAGATTACCGACGAGTTTATTATTGCAAGAGCCGATGCACAGGCTTGGAATCCTGCTACAGAAGAGCGTATTTCCATTCATTCAGTTAACTATGAAGCGGCTCCCGAATACGGCACATATCCTGTGACTTTCTCAACTCAGGCAGGAACTTCTGTAACGGTTAACATGATTATTGAAGAAGAGAACCGAGTAGTTAACCGGGAATACGAGGAAGAGATATTCGCCGTTAACTTCTTTAAGAATGCGGATGAAATTCAGGAATCCATCGCTCTTGAAACAGACTTAAAGACCTGGGCCAATGCTTCCGCTTGGAGCTTAGAAGACGGTTCGCCTGTTACCATTACCGAAGTTGTATATGATTTCGACCCCGCAACCGTAGAACCCGGCGTATACAATGTGACCTTTAAGACAGAAGGTTATGAATATAAAGTTGACACTACCAAGGAAACCAAGGTGGGAGATGCCGTAGGACTTAAGTTTACGCCCGATGTACTTCACATAATGGTTAAACAGAACTACTAAAGAGGGACTGTAGATGAAACAATTTCGTAAAATGGTTTATCCGTACCTTCTTTGGAGTACGGTGGTTATAGCGGTACCGATGCTTCTTATACTGCTTTATGCCTTCACGGCAGGCGGCAACTCGGTATCCAAGTTTATGTTTAGCTTTAAAAACTTCCATAGGTTTCTTACAGACAAGACCTTCCTTGAAGTTTTATACAGATCTCTTCGTATAGCGATTGAGACTACTATAGTATGTGTACTTCTCGGATATCCTGCGGCATATATTATTGCCAAGTATTCCGAAAAGGTTAAGATGCGCTGGGTGCTTATTATTACACTTCCCACATGGATTAACATGCTTGTAAGAACATATGCATGGACCGGAATCTTACAGGAAGACGGAGTTATTAACAATATCCTTGGTATATTCGGTATTGGGCCCGTTGCCTTTATGTATACGGACTTTGCCGTAATACTTGGTATGGTATATAACTTCTTGCCTTTCATGATTATTCAGATATATACATCCCTTACCAAGATGGACTATAGCCTCATAGAGGCGGCAAGCGACCTCGGCGCCAATCCCCGCAAGTGCTTTACCAAGGTTACGCTTCCTTTGTCCATGCCCGGAGTAATAAGCGGAATTACGCTTGTATTTCTTCCTTCGGTATCAAGCTTCTGTATCCCCAGAATGCTTGGTGGCGGATCGTATGTAATGGTCGGAACTATAATTGAATCACAGTTTTTAACAGCCGGCGACTGGAATTTTGGCAGTGCCATTTCACTTATAATGGCCGTGATTATCATGATTTCCATGTACATCACCAAGAAGGTCGACAAGGGCGAGAAGTTGGAGGCGATTAACGCATGAGTAAGAAGAAAAAGAAAATCGGCTCCGGAATATTCATGGCTTTGATGGTGTTGTTCTTATACGCGCCGATTATTTACACAATTGTATTTTCTTTTAACGAAGGCAAGTCTCTTACGAATTTCACGGGCTTTTCGCTTAAGTGGTATTCGAAGATGTTTGCCAATAAGACAATGATGGAAGCGTTGTTCTATACAATCGCTTGTGCGATTCTTGCAACTGCTATTTCAACCGTTGTGGGCACCATTACGGCTATCGGCTTATCTAAGTCAAGAAAAGCCGTAAGAGGTATAGTAGAGCAGCTTAATCAGCTTCCAATCATGAATCCCGAAATCGTTACGGCTATCGGTCTTTTGATGCTGTTTAGTGCGCTTCACGTAGAAAAGGGCTTCTTTACGATGCTTATCGCTCATATAATGTTTTGTATTCCTTACGTAATACTAAGCGTTATGCCTAAGCTTCGTACACTTAATCCAAATATTGCAGAAGCGGCTATGGACCTTGGAGCAACTCCCTGGCAGGCACTAACAAAGGTTATTGTGCCTCAGTGTATGCCCGGCATAATTTCGGGTGCTTTGATTGCGTTTACGATGTCATTTGACGACTTTGTAATATCTTACTTTGTAACAGGTAACGGTGTAAGTAACATTTCGATTCTTGTATATACGGAATCAAGACGCGTCAATCCGTCGATTAATGCGCTTTCAACTTTGATAGTGGTTATTATCACAATTTCACTTATACTTGTTAATGTTATCCCTACCATAGCAAGCAAAAAGGAAGCTAAGCTTGCTCAGGATAAAGATATATAGTTTCAGGAGGATTTTAATGATGAAAAAAGGATGGCTTGTTTCTTTGGCTGTACTTGTGTTAAGCCTTTGCTGTTTAACCGGCTGCGGAGCCAAGGAAAAACTTAAAATATACCTTCCCGGAGAGTATATGAGCGACGAGCTTGTTCCCAACTTTGAGAAGCAGTATAACTGTAAGGTTGATGTGGAACTTTTCGACAGCAATGAAATGATGTATACGAAGGTTATGGCAGGAGACAGCTATGATGTACTCATTCCTTCAGATTACATGATTGAAAGACTTATCAAAGAAGACTATCTTCAGAAAATCGATGTTTCAAAGCTTTCTAATTTCGGAAGCGTAACTGATGCACTTAAGGTAGCTCCTTACAACGGATTCGATCCCGACAATTCATATTCTGTTCCTTATTTCTGGGGTTCTGTAGGTATTGTTTACAATCAGAACAATGTTCCTACCTCAGAAGTTGAGGCTAAGGGCTTCGAAATCATGAAGGATACCAAGTATGCCGGCAAAATTTACATGTACGACAGTGAGCGAGACAGCTTCATGATTGCTTTTAAGTCTTTAGGCTATTCTATGAATACCAATGAAGAGTCTGAAATCATGGCAGCTTATGACTGGCTTGTAGAGCTTAACACTACCATGGATCCCACAACTGTTACCGATGAAGTAATAGACGGTATGGCACAGGGACGTAAGGACCTTGCAATCGTATACAGCGGTGACGCAGCTTACATTCTTTCCGAGAATGAGGATATGAGATATTACACTCCGGAATGCGGTACCAACGTATGGGTAGATGCAATGGTTATTCCCAAGAACGCCAAGAACGTAGACCTCGCTTATAAGTTTATCGACTACGTAATCAGCTATGACGCAGCAATGGGCAATACCGAAGCTGTAGGATATGCTTCTGTTAACAAAGATGTTCTCGCAGAAGTAACTGCAGATGGTGGTTTATATGATGGTAATGAAGCATATATCCCCAGAACCGGATTTGCCAAAGATGAAGTATTTACCGACAACGAATTTCTTCGTAAGAAGTTATCCGAGCTTTGGATAAAGGTTAAAGCAAGTAAATAATACAAAGAAGCCCTCGGCAGCGTTGACTGTCGGGGGCTTTTTAGTACAAGTCTATTTGGTTTCTTTGGCTTCCTTGGGCGGCTCTTCCTCGAGTTTCTTAAACACGATACAGTTAGGCTTTTCTATCTTAATCTCGGGCCCGTTCATGATAAGAGTTTTCTGCTCAGTATCCACATTAAAGAATGTGAGAGTATCGGATTCATTGTTACAGGATACCAGGTGCTTGCTGTCGGGGAAGAGAGAAACGTCCTTGGGATACTCACCGCTTATGGGCAAGCAGAAGAGTTTCTCAAGAGTTCCGTCCTGTAATATCTTATAAAGACATACGCTGTTATCGCCGGCATTGGAAGCGGTAATATACTTAAAGTCATAAGAGATATTCACGCTGCTTGCGGCATTACCCTTGGCATGATAATCATTGAGAGTCGAGATAGTCTGAATCTTCTCAAATACAGGGTTGCCGTTTCCTTTATTTTCATAAGAGTATACATCGATATAATTCTTAAGCTCGTGAACGATATAAAGGTATTTGCCGGACTTTGAGAACTTTAAATGTCTGGGAGCGGATTCCTGTTCTGAACGAATAATATCAACAAGCTTAAGCTTACCGGTAGAATGATTCATGGAATATACGTTGACATGATCCATGCCGAGGTCAGCGGCAAGAAGATATTCATTGTCACGAGACATCTTGACGCAGTTTACATGCGGATGGAAGTTTCTTTCGGAAACAGTGCCCATACCCTTTAAATAAATTTCTTCGGTAATATCGCCGACCGCTCCGCCGGGCTTTAACTTAAGAACGGTAATCTTACCATCGTGGTAACCGGCCACAAATAAGAACTTATCCTGATAATCGGTTGAAATATAGCAACCGCGCATACCGTTTATAGACTGCATATTGACCTTCTTAAGCATTCCGTCGGGAAGAATCTTATAGCTCTCAACGCCAAGGTCTGTGATGGAATAAAGGAATTTCTGACTGTGAGAAAGAGTGATATAAGAGGAGTTGGATACTTCGACAACACCTTTCTTCATGAAACGCCCCTTTTTCATATCAACATCAAAAATTGTAATACCAAACTTTTCATTCTGAGTATAGCTTGAAACATACGCAACGTATTTATTCATTGATTTCTCCTTTGTAAAAAGAAACTACATTACTCATTTTGGCAGACATATTTGCAAGAAGTTCGTCTGCAAGAACTATGGCGCACATGGCTTCGAGTACAGGTGCAACACGTTTGACAATGCTTATGTCATGACGACCTTTAATCTCAAGTGTAACGGGCTTGCCTTCATCATTAACGGTCTTCTGAGGAAGAGAGATGGAAGGAGTAGGCTTAATGTATGCTTTGATTAAGATATCGCTGCCGGTACTCATTCCGCCGAGTACTCCACCGCAATGATTGGTCTTGGTGACAACCTTTCCTTCTTTGACAATAAACTCATCGTTATTCTTGCTGCCAAGCGATTTGGAAGCCTTTATACCGTCTCCGAATTCTACAGCTTTAACGGCGCCGACAGACATTATCGCGCGGGAAAGAAGCCCGTCTAGTTTATCAAATACAGGCTCTCCGAGACCGACGGGAACGTTTTTGATGCAAAGGGAAACGGTACCGCCTACGGAATCACCTGCAGGAATATCCTCTTTAAGTGCAGGAATGGATTCAAAGGTTACGCCAAGGGGTTCAAGAATCTTCTTGGCAACAACGCCGGCGGCAACACGAGCAGCCGTTTCACGTCCCGAGGAGCGTCCGCCGCCTCTGTGGTCTCTGATACCGTACTTGCTGTCATAAGTAAAGTCGGCGTGACCGGGGCGATAAGTATGCTCCAAATTGTCATAAGACGGAGAGTGCTGGTCTTCATTGAATATTATAAGCGATATGGGTGTACCGAGAGTTAAACCGTTATATACACCGGACATTATCTTGACGGTGTCGCTTTCTTTTCTCTTGGTAGATACCTTGTCGGAAGACGGACGACGTCTTGACATATCCTCTATAAAATCTTCTTCGCTAAGCTTTATGCCTGCGGGAACACCGTCAAGTACGGCACCTATAGCAACGCCGTGAGACTCGCCCCAGGTTGTAACGGTAAATATTTTCCCTATTGATGAACCACTCATTTTTAATTGTCCTTTTTGCGTATTTTGTGTACTCATTTATAATAACATATGACAATTGTTAAACAAATAAAAAATCTAAAAATTCGAGTGTGATTTGCCTGACTTTATGATATAGTATTAGTGTGTAAAGAATGGCTTGGGGGCAATGGGAATTTTCGAGGTGCGATGTGAAGAAAACTTTTAAGGAGAAGGCTGTATCCAAAGCAGCCGGGCTTTCACGAAAGCACAAGTTTATGAAGCCATTTATTTTCCTGGTACTTTTAACCGTACTGGGCGTTTATAATGTAGTTAAGTATTTCGGAGGCAATGGTAAGAAGTATATCTCCATTGGCTTTGTTTTGGTGTTCTTTTTACTTTGCTCAAGCTTTACCAATGCCGATGCGATGAAGGAAGGTGAGGTATACCTTTCATCCGCGGGCGGTGTTGATATCTACGAAGACTCCATTCCGCTTAATGAAGACACGACACAGGATGTTTCGGAATATGTACAGATTTCCGAAGATTCGAGTGGAGATGAATATACTTCAGATGAGTCTGCCGCGCTCAGCGATACAGATATGTTTTCTTTGGACGATTTCCTGTTTGATTATACGTTGTCCGATTCGGCAAGCTCTGAATCAAGTGACGGAAACGGTTTCTCCAAGGATGACTGGAGCCTTATTCTTGTAAATAAGACTCATCCGATTCCCGACGATTATGAGGTTAAGCTTACGGTAATTAAGGGTTCCATGCGTTGCGATGAGAGAGCGGTTGAGCCGCTTAGAAACATGCTTAATGCGGCCAATGCCAAGGGTATAAGTCTTTATGTATGTTCGCCTTATAGAGACGGCGACCGTCAGGAGATGTTGTTTAACAGGCGTATCAATCAGTATATGGATAACGGCAAGTCCTATCTCGAAGCCTTTAAGACCGCTTCCAAAGATGTTATTATTCCAGGATGCAGTGAGCATCAGCTGGGTCTTGCTTTTGACATAGTATGCAGTTATCATTCAACGCTTGACTGGGAGTTTGGCGATACAGAGGCCGGCAAGTGGCTTTATGAGCACTGCGCAGAGTATGGTTTCATACTTCGTTATCCCAAGGGCAAGGAAAGCATTACGGGTATTGTTTATGAGCCTTGGCACTTTAGATATGTAGGAACAGAGGCTGCCAAGTATATCATGGAGAATGGCATTACTCTCGAGGAGCTTTGGGAAGAGTTTTAGTTTGAAAGGTATTAAATGAATTACGAAATTTTGAAAGAAGAAGGCCGCGCGAAAAGGGCGGTCTTTCATACGGTTCACGGAGATATTCAGACTCCGGTTTTCATGAATGTGGGTACGGTTGCGGCTATTAAAGGCGCAGTTTCCACCATGGATCTTTACGACATAGGTTGTCAGGTTGAATTATCCAACACATATCATCTTCATGTTCGTCCCGGCGATAAGGTTATTAAGGAACTAGGAGGACTTCATAAGTTCATGAACTGGGAACGTCCCATTTTAACGGATTCGGGCGGCTTCCAGGTATTTTCTTTGGCAGGACTTCGTAAGATTAAGGAAGAAGGCGTAACTTTCCATTCGCATGTTGACGGACGCATTATTTTCATGGGTCCCGAGGAGAGCATGCAGATTCAGTCTAATCTCGGTTCGACTATAGCTATGGCTTTTGATGAGTGCCCTTCAAGTGTTGCGGAACGTAAATATGTTGAGGATAGTGTAGCACGTACCACAAGATGGTTGGAGCGTTGCAGAGTTGAGATGAACAGGCTTAACAGTCTTGAAGATACTGTCAATAAGAAGCAGATGCTTTTTGGTATTAATCAGGGTGCGATTTTCCCCGACATTCGTATTGAGCATGCCAAGCGTATCAGCGAGATGGACCTTGATGGTTATGCGGTCGGAGGTCTTGCGGTTGGTGAGACTCATGAGCAGATGTATCATATTCTCGACGAAACGGTTCCTTACCTTCCCAAGCATAAGCCTACTTATCTGATGGGAGTCGGAACACCTGCTAATATTTTGGAAGGCGTGGCAAGAGGTGTCGATTTCTTTGACTGCGTTTATCCTTCACGTAACGGTCGCCACGGTCATTTGTATACCAATAAGGGTAAGATTAATCTTTTCAACGTTAAATATGAGAAGGACATGCGTCCTATTGAGGAAGGCTGTCAGTGCCCCGCATGTAAGTCTTATTCGAGGGCATATATCAGACATTTACTTAAGGCCAAGGAAATGCTCGGTATGAGATTGTGCGTACTTCATAACCTGTATTTCTATAACACAATGATGGCCGAAATCAGAGAGGCTCTTGATAACGGAAGTTTCGAAAAATATAAGAAATGCAAACTTGACAGTATGAGTGAAGGTTATGTATGATAATTCTTGCAGGTTTTAACCTGATAATATATGGAGGTATATCTATGAATTTGTTATTAACAGCTGCCGCCGCCGGCGGTGAAGCTTCTCTTACAGGTTCTTTACTTTCTTTACTTGTAATGATCGTTCCTTTTGGTGTTCTTTTTTACTTTATGCTTGTAAGACCCCAGAAGAAAGAGCAGAAGCGTTTTAATGAGATGATGTCAGGTCTTGAAGTAGGAGATGTTGTTCTTACTACAGGCGGTTTTTACGGTGTTGTAATCGATATCACCGAGGAAGATGTTATTGTTGAGTTTGGTAACAACAAGAACTGCCGTATTCCCATGCGTAAGACCGCAATCGCTCAGGTTGAGAAGGCTGAACAGCAGTAATATGTATTTTATCCCCTTAAGTAATTGACTTAGGGGGATTTTTTTATACATATAGCTGTATACATGTATAAGAGAATTAAATTTATCACGATTATATATTGAAATATAATTAGAAATGTAATATGATTAGTTTCATACTGTACTACGTTAAATCATAAAATGCACGAGGGTAGTTATGGAATTCAATATTACATGTATTCCCGGTGACGGAATCGGACCGGAAATTGTATCTCAGGCTAAGATTGTTCTTGATAAAGTCGCTGCCAAATTCAATCATAGATTTAACTATAAAGATATTTTGATGGGCGGAGCGTCAATTGATGTTCACGGAATTCCGCTTACTGATGAAGCTATAGCAGATGCCAAGGCTGCTGATGCGGTTTTAATGGGTTCAATCGGAGGAGACACCAATACATCTCCCTGGTATAAGCTTGAGCCTTCAAAGCGTCCGGAAGCAGGACTTTTAAAAATTAGGAAAGAGCTTGGACTTTTTGCCAATTTAAGACCTGCATTACTCTATAAAGAGTTATCCGATGCATGCGTTCTTAAAAAAGAAGTGAGTGATAACGGCTTTGACCTTATAATAGTAAGAGAGCTTACCGGCGGACTGTATTTCGGCAAGAGAGAGACTGTTGTTAAAGATGGTATTAAGGAAGCAACAGATACTCTTACATATAATGAACGAGAAATCAGAAGAATAGCTATTAAAGCTTTCGATATCGCCATGAAACGTCGTAAGAAAGTGACCAGCGTCGATAAAGCTAATGTTCTTGATTCGTCAAGACTTTGGAGAGAAGTTGTAAATGATGTGGCCAAGAGCTATCCCGAAGTGACGGTTGAGCATATGCTTGTAGACAACTGCGCTATGCAGCTTGTCAAGGATCCGGGACAGTTTGATGTTATACTTACAGAGAACATGTTCGGAGATATCCTTTCGGATGAAGCCAGCATGATTACGGGTTCAATCGGAATGCTTGCAAGCGCAAGTCTTAACGAGACAAAATTTGGCCTTTATGAACCCAGCCACGGCTCTGCACCCGATATAGCAGGTAAAGATATAGCCAATCCCATAGCAACCGTTTTAAGCGCTGCTATGATGCTTAGATTCAGCTTAGACCTAACTAAGGAAGCTGATGCTATAGAATCCGCCGTTCAGAAAGTCTTGGAAGACGGTTACAGAACAGGTGATATATATACCGAAGGATTTAAAAAGGTAGGATGTTCAGAAATGGGCAAGCTTATCGCCGACAGAATTTAGGAGGATTATTTCGCTATGAAGAGTGATAACGTTAAATGCGGTACCCAACAGGCACCTCACAGAAGTTTGTTCAATGCTTTGGGTTTTACCGAGGAAGAAAGAAAACGTCCCATGATAGGTATCGTTTCTTCCTATAATGAAATCGTACCCGGTCATATGAACCTTGATAAAATCGTCGAGGCTGTCAAGATGGGCGTTGCCATGGCAGGCGGTATGCCTGTGGTATTCCCTGCAATTGCTGTCTGCGACGGTATTGCAATGGGCCATATCGGCATGAAGTATTCTTTGGTCACCAGAGACCTTATTGCAGACTCTACGGAATGTATGGCTATTGCGCATCAATTTGACGGACTTGTAATGGTTCCAAACTGCGATAAGAACGTTCCCGGATTACTTATGGCTGCAGCCAGAGTCAATATTCCTACCATTTTTGTATCTGGCGGTCCTATGCTTGCAGGACATGTTAAGGGACAGAAGAGAAGCCTTTCCTCCATGTTTGAAGCTGTAGGCGCTGTTGCAGCAGATAAGATGACTATGGAAGAACTTTGTGAATTCGAAGAGAAGGTATGCCCTACCTGCGGCTCGTGTTCAGGTATGTACACAGCCAATTCCATGAACTGCTTAACAGAAGCTTTAGGAATGGGTCTTCGCGGAAACGGTACCATTCCCGCTGTTTACAGTGAGAGAATCAGACTTGCCAAGCACGCAGGTATGCAGATAGTTGAACTTGTAAATAAGAACATTCGTCCAAGAGACATTATGACTAAGGATGCATTCCTTAATGCTCTTACCACAGATATGGCTCTCGGATGCTCCACCAACTCCATGCTTCATCTTCCCGCAATTGCCAATGAAGCAGGCGTTGAATTAAACCTTGATATCGCCAATGAACTTTCGGCCAAGACTCCCAATCTTTGTCACCTTGCACCTGCAGGTCCCACATATATGGAGGATTTAAACGAAGCCGGCGGCGTATATGCGGTACTTAAAGAACTTACGAAGAAAAACCTCTTAAATCTTGATGTTATGACCGTAACAGGCAAGACTATGGGTGAAAATATTAAGAATGCGGTTAATTTAAATCCCGAAGTAATCAGACCTGTGGAGAATCCATACTCAACTACAGGCGGTATTGCCGTACTTAAGGGTAACCTTGCTCCCGACGGCTCTGTTGTTAAACGTTCGGCTGTTGTGCCCGAAATGCTTGAGCATACTGGTCCCGCACGTGTATTTGACTGTGAAGAAGATGCTATCAGCGCTATTAAGGGAGGCAAGATTGTTGCGGGAGATGTTGTCGTAATCCGCTATGAAGGTCCTAAGGGTGGCCCCGGTATGAGAGAAATGCTCAATCCCACATCCGCAATCGCAGGAATGGGTCTCGGTGCTTCTGTAGCGCTTATTACAGACGGTCGCTTCTCAGGTGCTTCCAGAGGTGCATCCATCGGCCACGTATCACCCGAGGCTGCGCTCGGCGGACTGATTGCTTTTGTCAAAGAAGGCGATATGATTCATATCGATATCAACAATAATCTTATAGAACTTTTGGTAGACGATGCCGAACTTGAAAAGCGTAAAGTAGGCTTCGTGCCCAAAGAAACCGATATTAAATCAGGCTACTTACTCAGATACAGAGAACTCGTTACAAGTGCTGCCAAAGGAGCTGTACTTAAAGTTCCCGGTAAGAACTAAGGAGGATATAAATGCTTTTAACAGGTGCCGAAATTGTTGTTGAGTGTTTAAAAGAACAGGGAGTAGATACCGTATTCGGTTATCCGGGCGGAACTATTCTTAACGTTTATGACGCTTTATATAATCACAGTGAGATAAGACATATTCTTACAAGCCACGAGCAGGGAGCTTCACACGCTGCCGACGGATATGCAAGATCTACCGGCAAGGTGGGTGTATGCATGGCTACTTCCGGCCCCGGTGCTACTAATCTTGTTACAGGAATCGCTACAGCATACATGGATTCAGTTCCCATGGTAGCTATTACTGCTAACGTGGTACTTCCCTGGCTTGGTAAGGATACCTTCCAGGAAGTTGACATTGCCGGTGTGACAATGCCCATTACCAAGCACGGTTACATCGTTAAGAACGTTAAAGATTTGGCTGATACTATCAGAAAGGCTTTCAATATTGCAAAGAGCGGCCGTCCCGGTCCCGTACTTGTGGATATTACCAAGGACGTTACCGCCGCCAAATGCGAATATACACCCAAAGAGCCTGCCAAGATTACAAGACTCGATAAATTTACCGATGAAGATATCAATAAGGTTGTAAAGCTTATTCAGGGCTCCAAGAAACCTTTTATATACGTTGGTGGCGGCGCTATAGCAAGTGATGCTCAGAAGGAAGTCAAAGAGTTTGCTGAACTTGTTGATGCCCCTGTATGCGATACACTCATGGGTAAGGGTGCTTTTGACGGTTATGACAAGAGATATACCGGTATGATCGGTATGCACGGTACCAAGGCTTCAAACCTCGGCGTAAGCGATTGCGACCTTCTTATTGCACTCGGAGCAAGATTTTCGGATCGTGTTGTAGGGAACGTTAAGTCCTTTGCTTCCAAGGCCAAGGTAATCCACTTTGACATAGACGCAGCTGAAATCGATAAGAACATTAAGACCAAAGCAAGCGTTATCGGCGACTTAAAGTCTGCACTTAAAAAGGTTAATAAGCTTCTTCCCAAGCAGGACCACAGTGACTGGATGAAACATATTGAAGAGTTAAAAGAAAAATATCCGCTCGGATATGATCATTCAAAGCTTACCTGTCCTTACATAATGGAGGAGATAGACAGAATCACAAAGGGTGATGCGATTATTACTACCGATGTCGGACAGCATCAGATATGGGCATCGCAGTATTACCACTATACCAAGCCCCGTACATTTTTATCATCCGGCGGTCTCGGTACTATGGGTTACGGTCTCGGAGCCTGTATCGGAGCTAAGGTGGGTAATCCGAAGAAGCTTTGTATCAATATAGCCGGTGACGGTTGTTTCAGAATGAATATGAATGAACTTGCCACCGCTTCAAGATTTGATATTCCGATTATTCAGGTTATTATCAATAACCACGTTCTCGGAATGGTAAGACAGTGGCAGACACTGTTCTATGAAGGAAGATATTCACAGACCATACTTAATGACAAGGTTGATTTTTGTAAGGTTGCCGAAGGCTTGGGCTGTGATGCTTACAAGGTTATTAAGAAAGAAGAATTCGCTCCCGCACTTAAGAACGCAATTAAGAACAACAGACCTTGTATCATTGAGTGTGTGATTAACGAAGACGATAAGGTGTTTCCTATGGTTCCCGGCGGTTCGCCTTTAAGTGATGTATTTGATGAAAAGGATTACGAAAAAGGTAAAGCTTAGTGTATGAAGAGAAAGCTTAAGGGGTTTATTGGTGCATTGGTGCTGATTCCTATAGTATCCTTTATTGTTTTCTACCTGTTTGTTTCTTTGTACTATACAGATGGGTTTACTTTTAATACGCGAATTAACGGCGTTTACTGTACCGGAAAGAGCGTAGAAGAGGTTAACAACGAACTTGTTAAGACCACAACTCCCGAAATCCTTCAGATAGAATGTGAAAAATACGGAGTCACGGAAGAGGTACTTCTTCGCGATATCGATTATAAAATCGACTATACAGATGCACTTAACGAAATATTCGGCAATCAAAATCCGTACCTTTGGATACTAAATGCTTCCAAAGCTTCGCCGACACAGAATGTAAAGCCTGTAATTACTTTTGATTCTGATAAGCTTTATAAGAAGATTGAAGACCTTCAGATTGTCAAAGATCATACGGAAAATGCAAGTTTTGAATGTAGACTGGCTTATTCTAAGGATAAGGGGTATTTCCTGTATGAAAACATTGATGAACTTATAGATGTGGAGGCTGTTGATGCACTTTCTTTGGCCGCGGTTACTGATGATTTAAAGGTAAATGTTACGGAAGAATGCTTCTCGACACCTACGTATACGTCGGAAATGATCCATGACAGAGAGGTTTGGGCGGATATTGAAGAGTTTCTTACTCCAAAGCTTTCCTTGGACATGGGAGATGAACCGATATTATTGGATTCCGCAACTTTAAGCAGTTTCCTGCTATATGATGCAAACACTAAAGATTTCATAAGAAACGATGACGGCTCGCTTTTTATTAGTGAAACATCTGTTAATAAGTTTATCGATGAACTTTTCGATAAGTATGATACTTATGAAATGCCTCGTAAGTTTGTGACTCATTTAGGAGAGGTTAAAGATATAAAGTTTTCGATTTATGGGACACTGCTTAACCGTAAAGTTGAAAAAGCGTATCTGTTAAACGCTTTAAAAACCGGAGAAGAAGGTGTACATGTTCCGACATATATTCATGAGCCCTTCAGTCGAGGCCTTAACGATATAGGCGATACGTATGTCGAAGTCGATATGACCAGGCAGACGCTTTGTTATATCAAGGACGGAGAAGAGAAGATGCTTGTGGATGTGGTAACAGGTAAGCCATCTGCGGGGCATTCCACTCCCGAAATGCTGTGTTACGTATACAGAAAGGTTCCGGGCAAGTATTTAAGGGGCGAAGATTATTGCTCATGGGTGAATTTCTGGATGCCTATATATAAGTCTATAGGTCTTCATGATGCCAGCTGGCAGTCTAAGTTTGGCGGTAACAGATACCTGACGCATGGCTCAAGAGGCTGTATAAATATGCGCTATGATGACGCAAAAACCCTTTACGATGATATAGAAGTGGGAACGCCTGTTATTGTATACAAATAAAAAGCGTTGAATTTTCGGTATTTTGCATCAATTTGTGCCTATAATTTTTCTTTTGAATAAATATACGTTTTTGCTTGACAAAAAATTATCATAAGCGCGATAATACATATTAAATATTTTTTAGGAGGATGAGAAAGTGTCCAGAGTTTACAACTTTTCAGCAGGTCCGGCTACAATGCCTTTACCTGTGCTTGAGGAAATCCAGGCAGAGCTTCTTGACTACAAGGGAAGCGGAATGAGCGTAATGGAGATGTCCCATCGATCTAAAGTCTTCCAGACCATCGCAGACGAGGCTGAGAAAGATTTAAGAGACTTAATGAATATTCCCGACAACTACAAGGTATTATTCATTCAGGGTGGTGCTACAGTACAGTTTTCCATGATTCCGTTAAACCTTTGCAAGAACGGTGTGTTTGATTACATCGTAACAGGCGCATGGAGTAAGAAAGCCGCTACCGAAGCCAAGAAATTCGGTAAAGTAAATATTATTGCATCAAGCGAAGACAAGAATTACAGTTACATTCCGGACTGCTCAGACCTTCCTGTTGATGATAATGCAGACTATGTATATATCTGCGAGAACGAAACCATTCACGGTACCACATTCCAGAAGCTTCCCAACACCAAGGGCAAGGTTTTGGTATCCGATCAGTCTTCAATGTTCTTATCCAAGCCCTGTAACGTATCCGATTACGGCATTATCTACGGGGGCGTACAGAAGAACGTAGGACCCGCAGGTCTTTCAATCGTAATTATTCGTGAAGACCTTATCAGAGAAGACGTTGCAGCTAACGTTCCCGTATATTTAAGATACGAAACTCACGCTAACAACGGTTCTATGTACAATACCCCCAACTGCTGGGCAATCTACGTATGCGGTAAGGTGTTTAAATACTTAAAGAGTCTCGGCGGCCTTGAAGCCATGAACGAGATTAATAAGAAAAAAGCAGCTATCCTTTATAATTTTCTTGACAACAGCAAGATGTTTAAGGGAACCGTTCAGAAAGAATTCCGTTCTCTTATGAACGTACCTTTCGTAACAGAATCCGCTGAGAAGGATGCTGAAGTAGTTGCTGCTACCAAGGCTGCAGGCTTTGATAATCTTAAGGGACACAAGAGCGTAGGCGGTTTAAGAGCTTCAATCTACAACGCTATGCCTCTTGAAGGGGTACAGGCTTTGGTTGATTTCCTTACTAAGTATGAAAAGGAGAATGGTTAAATGTTTAAGTACGCATGCTTAAATCCCATCGCCAATGTGGGACTTAAAAATTTCGATGAGAATTATACCAAGACAGACGACGTTAACGCTGCCGAAGGTATTCTTGTAAGAAGTGCAGTTATGCATGAGATGGAGTTTTCGGACAACCTTCTTGCAGTAGCAAGAGCAGGTGCCGGCGTTAACAATATTCCGCTTGATAAGCTTGCACAGAAAGGTGTCGTAGTATTCAATACTCCCGGCGCCAATGCCAACGGTGTTAAAGAACTTGCAATCGCAGCAATGCTTCTTGCATCACGCGACATCATCGGCGGTATCGATTTTGTTAAAGAGAACAAGGCCGACGAAAACATCGCTAAGCTTGTTGAAAAAGGTAAGAGCAAATACGCAGGAACCGAAATCAGAGGTAAGAAGATTGGTATTATCGGTCTCGGCGCTATTGGCGGACCTCTTGCCAATGCTGCCAAACATCTTGGTATGGATGTTTACGGTTGCGACCCTTATATCTCGATTGATGCGGCTTGGAACCTTTCAAGAGATATCCATCATGTAAAGACCAGAGAAGAAATCTTCCAGAAGTGTGATTACATTTCCGTACACGTTCCGCTTATCGAGAACGACGACCCCAATGTAAACACCAAGAAAATGATTAATAAAGACACCATCGCAATGATGAAGAAGGGTGTTATCATTCTTAACCTTGCTCGTGACCTCCTCGTAGACGACGACGCCATGGAAGAGGCTCTTAAGAGCGGCAAGGTAAGAAAATATGTTACAGACTTCCCCAATGCCAAGACAGCCAACATGGAAGGCGTTATCGCAATTCCTCACCTTGGCGCTTCGACAGAAGAGTCGGAAGACAATTGTGCTGTAATGGCCGTTAACCAGATGAAGAATTATCTTGAGAACGGTAACATCGTTAACAGTGTTAACTATCCGGCACTTGACATGGGCATCTGCCAGAAGGCAGGAAGAATCGCTATTTTCCACAAGAACGTAGCCAACATGATTACTCAGTTTACAGCTTCGTTCGGTGACCTTGGAATCAATGTTTCGGATATGTCCAGTAAATCTCGTGGTGAAGTGGCTTACACCATGATTGACGTAGACGAACCCGCCACAGAAGCTATCAAAGCTAAGCTTGAAGCAATCGACGGTGTATTCAAGGTAAGAATAGTTAAGTAATATTAACCCCCTTTATATAAGCGGTTAAAGTTTATGTGAAGGGGGTATTATTTTTATAAAGAGGGATATGTAGGGTATATGAATAAAAAGAACGCATTTAAGAATAATATCTATGCGCTGAAACTGGTCTGGAAGATGTCCAAACCGATTGTGGTTATTAACGGTATAGCAAGCTTCATTGATTATTTCGAATGGCTGTTTTTCAGCGCTTTCTTTTTACGCTTTGTAATAAACGGACTTGAGACCGGTAAAGGATTCTTTTACATCCTTAAGTTCATCATTATTACAGTAAGCGTAGAAGCTTTGTTCTGTCTGTTTCACAGCATTAAAAATCGCAAATGGATTCCCGTATGTAAGACAAAAGTCAATAAAGAACTGTTTACCAAACTGTTTAAAAAAGCATCCAATGTTGAACTTGAATGCTTTGAAGACAGCGAATTCTATGACAAGTACACCCTTGCCATGGAAAAATCCGACGAAAGACTTACACGTACGGTTGAGGTTATATGGGGCGTTTTCTTTGGCGCAATAGCCAGTGTCTGCGCATTTATCTTCATGTATCAGGTGGACAAATATTCGGTACTGTTTATTCTTTTCCCCATTATTGGTAACTTTGGCTTCAACAGGCTTCAGAGTAAGATTGATTACAATCGTAATAAAGACATGGCACCTTATAATCGTAAGATTTCCTACATCAACCGTGTCATGTATCTGACACAATATGCCAAAGAAATGCGCCTGTCAGACGTTTTTTCCCTTATGAGAGAGCAGTACAGGGGCGCTATCCGCGGAGTTTCCGATGTTACGAAGAAATATACCAAACGCGCCATGGTGCTGCACTGGTTCTACGTAATGTTTACTTTTACGTTTATTTTTGAAGGTCTGCTTATCTATGGTGCCTACAGGACATTGGTGTCTTATACTATGTCACTGGCTCAGCTGTCTGTTATTACCAGCCTTATGGTTTCAACCACCTGGATTCTTATAGGATTCACAGATTCCGTTACGGAGCTTTTTAAGAACGGTTTATTTGTGGACTACCTTAAGACCTTCCTTGAGTACAAAGAAAAGATTCCGGAAGATTACGACGGCAAAGACCCGGGCACAAAGATTGACTCCATTGAATTTAAAAATGTTTCTTTTGCCTACAAGGACAAGGTTGTAATTAAGAATCTTAACATGAAGTTCGATGGCGGTAAGACATATGCGCTGGCCGGACATAACGGTGCCGGTAAGACTACCATCATCAAACTTTTGCTAAGGTTCTACGACCCTACAGAAGGCGAAATCCTTTTAAACGGCTTAAATATCAAAGAATATAATCTGCAGAAATATCGCACGCTTTTTGCAACGGCTTTTCAGGACCATCAGATGTTTTCGATGTCTGTTAAGGACAATGTTCTTATGGGGCAAACCGCAGACGAAGCCGCTTCCGAAAAAGTCTTCGAAGCCCTTAAGCTTGCGGGAGTTTATGACAAGATTATGTCTCTTCCGAAAAAAGAAAACACAATCCTTACAAAGGAATTTGACGACGAAGGAGCCATTCTTTCGGGCGGTGAATTCCAGAAGGTGGTAGTTGCAAGAGCATTTGTGCAAAACAGCCCCGTTAAGCTCTTTGATGAGCCATCAAGCGCGCTTGACCCGATAGCGGAATATACACTATTTGACAATATTCTTAAGTCATGTAAAGACAATACACTGGTATTTATATCTCACAGACTGTCATCGGTTCAAAACGCCGATAAGATATTTTTACTTCGCCACGGAAGTGTAAGAGAGGAAGGCACTCACAAAGAACTTATGGCTTTAAACGGCCTTTACGCCGACATGTATAAGAAACAGGCGGAGAATTACCTGGCAGGCAGCAATACCGCCTCCGAAGGAATCTTTAAGGAGGTGGCACAGGCATGAAAAATGTGTTAAAAAACCATCTCTTTTTGTGGAAGCTTTGTTTTAAAACCTGCCCCGGATATATGCTCTATTTCTTATATGACGGGTTCAGATACCAGGGCGTAATCTTTATCGAACATGTACTTGGTATTAACTATGTACTTAAATGCGCTGAGTTTCATGAGCCGTTCAAAAAAGCGTTTATATACATAGGTATTATTCTACTTGTAAATATTATTCAGATTATACCCGACGGCTTTTTTATCCATGGTTGGAGTTTTAGGGCCAAGCCTAAGATTTATAAAGCGTTAAAAGAAAAAATGTATGAAAAGGCCGCAGAAATAGATTTATCCTGCTATGACGACCCTAAGTACTATAATGATTTTGTGTTGGCGGTATCGGAGTCGGAGAGCAGTATCGACAGATTCTTAACGCTTTGCAATAATGCGGTGCAAGGTCTGACCATTCTTTTTACAACAGGCGTGTTCTATCTGGTGGTTGATAAGACGGGTATATTGTTCGTGTTTGTTTCTTTTGTATTAAGATTTTTTGTGTCAAAAGCGATGAACAAAGTCAATGTGGATACCCGAGTAAGGATTAATCCCAAAGAACGTAAGCGTAACTATGTAAGCAGGCTTTTTTATCTTAAAGATTATGCCAAAGAATTAAGGCTTCACCCTGAAGTCGGTGCTTCATTATCAGAAGAATTTAAGGAAGCCGACAATGAAATAATGGATATTCAGAAGAAAGTCGGTAATAAGTTAAGTGCGCTTGAATTCATAAGACAATATGTGGTGGATACCTTCTTGCTGGATGGACTGTATATTACTTATCTTGTATATAGCGCCGCAGTTTTACATACGATTTGCTATGCCGATGCGGTAACTTTGTTTAACAGAACCGGAAGTTTAAGAAGAGGTATGGCGACGTTTGCGGATATAATACCGAGCATGCACGAAAACAGCCTTTACGTTGATAAGATTCGAGCATTTCTGGATTATGAAGTTAAGATTAAAGCCGATGAAGGTCGTGAAGTGGCTAAGGGTCCGGGAGAAATCGTTATTGACAACTTAAGCTTTACTTATTCTGAAGGCGGCAAGAAAGTCCTTGATGGTATCAGCCTTCGCGTTAAGCCTTGCGAAAGAGTGGCTATAGTAGGCTATAACGGAGCCGGAAAGACTACTCTTATAAAACTGTTAATGCGTTTGTACGACCCCACAGAAGGCAGAATCAGCTATCACGGGGAGAACATTAAGGAATATAAGCCTCGTGATTACAGGCATAAAATCGGAGTTGTCTTTCAGGATTTCCAGATGTATGGAGCAAGGCTTTCGGAGAATGTTGTGATGAGCAATATCGATGAATCCGAATACGATGGATTAAAAGAGCCGATAACTCAGGCATTGATTAATGCGGGCTTTGAAAAAAGGCTTAAAAAACTGGACAATGGTCTCGACACAATGGTTACTACCGAGTTTGACGAAGCCGGTATAGACTTTTCGGGCGGTGAAAGTCAGAAAATAGCGATTTCAAGAGCATTCTACAAAGATGCGGACATTCTGATAATGGATGAGCCTTCAAGTGCTCTTGATCCGATTGCAGAATATGAGCTTAACAAGGCGATGGAATCGGCTGCGGTAGGAAAGACGGTATTCTATATATCACACAGACTTTCAACCACAATAGATGCAGACAGAATTATAATGCTTGAAAACGGCCGAATAATTGAAGAAGGTACACATGATTCTTTGATTAAAATGAACGGTAAGTATGCTGAGATGTGGAATGCGCAGGCAGGTAAGTACGCGATTAACTGATTGAATTTAGGCATAAAAAGAGCCTTCTTCATTATTGTGAAGAAGGCTCGATGAATGCCTAGAATTGCTCGAACGCCATAGGGTCACCGTACTTGGTCATGTCACCCATGGTGCTTTGGAATTTTTTCTCCGTAACAAGAGCTGCGTCGGAAGCCGCATCCATGTACATAATAAAAATGTCTTCAACGGTTTCGTTAAGCTCTATTGAGAGTTCTTCCATAACAGGTTTTAACTTTTCAAGCTGAAAAGAAATTTTTGTTTTTTCGGGATCGATGCCTTCCAAAACCTTGTCGGCATATTCGCTGACTTTATCAAGAATGTATTTTGTTTTATCTTCCATGTCGGTTCCTTTCTTATGTTTGTTGACTTAACTATAATAGCACCTTTTTCGTTGTTGTGAATTAATTTTTTTGATAGAATAAATTTAGATGAGTACAGGAGGAGAGGTTATGGCTCTCATAAGACCCTTTCAGGCAGTAAGACCGGCTCAAGGTCTGGAAAAAGAAATCGCTGCATTACCCTATGACGTTTACAACAGAAGTGAGGCCAAAGAAGTAGTTATGGCTCATCCCAAGACTTTTTTAAAAATCGACCGCGCTGAGACAACGCTGCCCGATGATGTAGACACTTACAATCCTTGCGTATACAAGCAGGCTCGTCATCTTTATGAAGAAATGCTTGGCAACGGTGAGTTTATTAAGGAGAAAAAGCCCTGCTATTACCTCTATGAAGAGACCATGAACGGTCGTTCTCAGACCGGACTTGTATGTACGGCTTCGGTAAGAGACTACGAAACCGGCGTCATTAAAAAGCATGAGAATACAAGAGCCGACAAGGAAATCGATCGTATTAATCATGTAGATAAGGTCAATGCTCAGACCGGTCCTATCTTTCTTGCTTACAGAAACGACGAAAAGCTTAACGCTTTCTTTGAAAATATAAAGACGCTTGAAAAGCCTTATTTTGATTTCTTATCCGATGACGGAATTCGTCACAGAGGATTTAAAATAGATTCGGATGATGAGATTAAGTTCATTACGGATTCTTTTGCTAATATTCCCAATTTATATATTGCCGACGGTCATCACAGATGCGCATCCGCGGCGAAGGTTTCTGTTAAACGTCGCGAAGAAGCCGCTACGCCTGATGAGAACGCAGAGTATAACTTCTTCTTAAGCGTTGTATTTCCGGACTCCGAACTCATGATTATGGATTATAATAGAGTTGTAAAAGACTTAAACGGATTGTCGGAAGAAGAATTTGTAAATAGAGTTTCCGAAAAGTTTAATGTTACCGAAATACCCGCTACAGACGACAAGCCGTCTCAAAAGGGCGATATCTACATGCTTTTTAAGGATAAGGAATACTGCATTTCTCTTAAAGATGAGTACGCAAGTACCGACCCGATAAAGGCACTTGATGTTTCTAAACTTCAGGACTATTTGCTTGATCCCATATTGGAAATCAAGGATCCAAAGACCGATAAACGAATTGACTTTGTGGGTGGAATAAGAGGAGTCAAGGAGCTTAGAAGAAGACTTGATACAGACTCTGCGGTTGCTTTTGCCATGTATCCTACATTAATGAGCGAATTATTCGCGGTTGCGGATGCCGGTTTACTTATGCCGCCTAAGTCTACATGGTTTGAGCCTAAGTTACGAAGCGGATTATTTATACACGAATTATAAATAAAAAGGGGAATTTATGGACAACAAACTTTATAAGCTTATGAACTGGCCGGAGATTGAAAGTATTGTATATTCTGAGTGCGACCACCCGCAGGATATACTTGGAATGCATGCGGTTACAGGCGGCTTTTTGATTCAGGCGTTCTTCCCGGGCAGGAATAATATGATGGTCTATAATAAGACCGGGGACTGTTATTACGAAATGGAGCTTGTGGACGAGGAAGGATTTTTCGCGGTATTTGTGCCTTCCAAGACACCTTTTTCTTACGAGTATATTTTCAAAAACGGCAGCGGGGACGAGGTACGTGTTCCCGAAGTTTATTCATACATTCCCAAATTCTGGCTCAATTTAAAAGACAAGCTTTTAAGCGGCGTATTCTATGATTCTTACAGATATTTTGGCGCTCACTTCTGCGAGAGAAAAGAGGTACTCGGCACTGAATTCATGACTTATGCACCGGGTGCCGAACGTGTCAGCGTTGTTGGTGATTTCAACGGTTGGGACGGAAGAGTATATCCTATGTGTAAGATAGATGAGTGCGGTATTTTTGCACTTTTCGTTCCGGGAGTTTCTATAGGAAGTTTATATAAGTTCGAGATTAAGCTTCCGAGCGGACTTACTTTTGTTAAACGAGATCCTTACGCTTTTTCTGTTGAGAAGGGTATAGGCGATGCTTGTCGCGTAATTGAGGATCCTGACTGGGAACATGTCAAATATAAGAGGTTGCCCATGGGAGATTCTTTTGCTCTTTTAAATCTTTCTCTCAGGGATGTGCTTTCTCATTATTCCAAGGAACAGGTTGCAGACTTTGTCATTGATACGGTTCGGGAATATGATTACGACGCGGTGCTTTTTGAAGATTTTTCTTTTTGCGATAACAGAACAGTAACCGAGTGGGGTAAGCTTTCTTTCTTCAGCGTTTGCCCTGAGGTGTGCAGGCTTAAGGATTTAATCGAGATTATCGATAAGATTCATTCCGCGGGTATTAAGGTGCTTTCCACAATCGATATTTCTTCATTCCTGCCTGATGATGCGGGCCTTCGCGGATATGACGGAAGCAGGTTCTTTGAAGGCGATAATACCGAGGTGTTCGGCGCGCTTTCTTTTAACTTTGACAGTTTATATGTGCGTAACTATCTTATCAGTGCATGTGATTACTTCGTAAGAGTGCTCGGGCTTGACGGTATTGCTGTGGGCGGCCTTGACAGAGTCCTTTACCTTGATTACGGTAAGGGCGACGGTGAGTGGAGGCCCAATATATACGGCGGTAATGAAAGTATCGGCGGTCATGAGCTTATAAAGCATTTAAACTCGTTCTTACATAAGAACCATTCCAATATCTGTACGATTGCAAGAGATTCTATGGTTTCAAATAACCTTACATTGTCTCTTGAGGAAGAGGGTATGGGCTTTGATTACAAGCTTCATACACAGTTTGATAAGGACCTTTTCAATTATCTTAAAAACGATTTTAAGGAAAGGCCTTACCACCACAGCGAATTGACTTACAGTCCCGTTTATATTTATTGCGAGAAGTTCATTTTGTCTTTCCTTTACAGCGATTATGGTAAGGATAAAGCCACGTTTACAAAAGCGTTGCCGGGAGATGACGAACAGAAGGTTGCAGATTTGAGGCTTGCAGTAAGCTATTTGTTTACACACCCCGGAAGAAAATGCCTGTCTTTCTGTAATTTTGATAGTTTGAAGACCAAAACATTGATTAAAGAGCTCGTTAAACTGTATAAGACTCATCCCGCGCTTAATACCATGGATGATGAAGCGGAAGGCTTTAAATGGGTTAACGCAATCGATTCGGAGCATTCGGTTGTAAGTTTTGAAAGAAGTTCCGGCTCGGAGACCCTTCTGGTAGTATGTAACTTTTCGGACAAATGCTTAAACTACAAGCTCGGCGTTGATGAAGGCTCGTACAAAGAAATCTTTGCATCCGAGCAAATAAAGTACGGCGGCTTATACAAAATGAGCGGCCGAGCCAAAGAAGCCAAGCCCAACAAGCGTGACGGAAAGACTCATGAAGTGTCTTTAAAGCTTTGTCCTTTATGCCTTCATATTTATGAAAAATGTCCTTGCCAAAACTGATGGGACAATTTATAATAACCATTGTGTCGTTAAGGCGCAGGCTTCCGTGGCTCAGCTGGTAGAGCAACGCATTCGTAATGCGTAGGTCGCCGGTTCGAATCCGGCCGGGAGCTTTTATACTTAGAGGAATCCGATTGCGGGTTCCTTTTTTCTTTCTTTTTACGCGGTTTTTAAGAGATTTGCTTTAACGCTTCACAAGGACGAATTGCTAAATTATGTACGCTGGTCGCGCACATATGTGTATTGTGTAGAGATTTTCACTCTTTTTGCATATTATTTTGGCACTTTTTGAATGTCTCTTTATGTTGAATCAAAGGTACCTCTATGCTAAAATTAGATTTAACATTTAGATAGATGCAAAGGAGCATTAGAGTGTCATGGCGCAGCTTTGGGGCGGAAGATTTACTAAGGAAACTGACAAGAAGGTTTATGATTTCAATGCATCCATAAGCTTTGACAAAAGGCTCATGGAACGTGATTGTGAGGGCTCGGTTGCGCATGCTGCAATGCTTGCCAAGTGTGGTATCATCACCAAGGAAGAATCTACCGCGATTATCGATGGTTTGGTTGCGGTTAAGAATGATGTTCTTGAAGGCAAGCTCCTTATTACCGATGAATATGAAGATATTCACAGCTTCATGGAAGCTAAATTGATTGAACGTATCGGCGATACCGGTAAGAAGCTTCACACCGGTCGCAGCCGTAACGATCAGGTTGCTCTTGACATGAAGCTATATACAAGACTTGAAGTACTTTATGTGGATGCCGCCGTTAAGAAACTGCTTGGCACCATTCTAGATATCATGACTGAGAATACCGACACTTATATGCCGGGATTTACTCATCTTCAAAAGGCTCAGCCTGTAACGCTTGCTCATCATTTCGGAGCTTATTTTGAGATGTTTAAGCGCGACAGAGATAGGCTTAAAGACATTTTCCATCGAATGAATTATTGCCCCCTCGGAGCAGGCGCTCTTGCCGGTACCACTTATCCTTTGGACCGTGACATGACCGCTTCTTTGATGGGATTCTACGGACCGACGCTTAACAGTATGGATTCGGTATCGGACAGAGACTATCTTATTGAGTTTCTGGCAGCACTTAGCATTATTTCCATGCATTTAAGCCGCTTCTGCGAGGAAATCATTGTATGGAATACCAATGAATACAGATTTATTGAATTAGATGATGCTTTTTCCACAGGATCATCAATCATGCCTCAGAAGAAGAACCCCGATATTGCGGAGCTTGTAAGAGGCAAGACCGGCAGAGTATACGGCGCATTGATGTCACTTCTTACGACTATGAAAGGACTTCCTCTTGCCTACAACAAGGATATGCAGGAAGACAAGGAAGTAAGCTTTGACGCTATAGATACCGTTAAGACGTGTTTAGACCTTTTTGAAGGCATGCTTGCAACTACCAAATTTAACAAAGAAAACATGGCTAAAAGCGCAGTCAACGGCTTTACCAATGCAACCGACGCCGCTGATTATCTTGTTAAGAAAGGAATGCCTTTCAGAGATGCTCATAAGGTAATCGGTGAACTGGTACTTTACTGTATAGATGAAGGTATCAGCATAGATGATTGTTCTTTGGCCAAGTTAAAAGAATTCTCGGAGCTTTTCGATGCAGATGTTTACGATGAAATTTCTCTTAAAACATGTGTATCGAAACGCTTGACTATAGGTGCTCCAGGACAGGAAGCAATGAAAAAAGTTATTGCCGTAAGTCGAGATTATCTTGAACACGACTGGCAGGATTCTGAATTTGAATAATTAAGCATTGTATATGCAGGAGGATAATTTATTCATGAGTGACAAGTTGAAAGTAGGTATTTTAGGCGGTACGGGTATGGTAGGCCAGAGATTTATTTCTCTTTTAGAGAATCATCCCTGGTTCGAGGTTACCACAATTGCGGCAAGCCCCAGATCCGCAGGCAAGACTTACGAAGATGCGGTAGGCGACAGATGGAAGATGGATACTCCCATGCCTGAAGCTGTTAAGAAAATCGTTGTTAAGGATGTTACCGAAGTTGAAAAGGTTGCTTCCGAAGTTGATTTCTGCTTCAGCGCAGTTGATATGACCAAGGAAGAAATCAAGGCTATCGAAGAAGCATATGCCAAGACTGAAACTCCCGTAGTTTCCAACAACTCCGCACACAGATGGACCAAGGATGTTCCTATGGTTGTACCGGAGATTAATGCAGACCACACAGGACTTATCGAGGCACAGAAGAAGCGTCTCGGTACCAAGAGAGGATTTATCGCAGTTAAGCCTAACTGCTCTATTCAGAGCTATACACCCTGCCTTTGGGCATGGAGCGAGTTCGAGCCTTACGAGGTTATCGCTTCAACCTATCAGGCTATTTCCGGTGCAGGCAAGACTTTCAAAGACTGGCCTGAGATGATTGAGAATATCATTCCTTACATCGGCGGCGAAGAGGAAAAGAGCGAGAAGGAGCCCTTAAGAGTTTTAGGTACTCTTAAGGATGGCGAGATTGAACTTAAGAAGGATCTTGTAATTACTTCTCAGTGTATCCGTGTTCCCGTATTAAACGGTCACACAGCATCTGTATTTGTTAAGTTCCGTAAGAAACCCACCAAAGAACAGCTTATCGAGAAGTTAAGAACCGCCAAGGGCGCACCTCAGGAATTAAACCTTCCCAGTGCTCCCAAGAACTTCATTCAGTACCTTGAAGAAGACAACCGTCCTCAGGTTAAGCTTGATGTTGACTATGAGAAGGGTATGGGCGTTTCCATCGGTCGTCTTCGCGAGGACAGCGTATATGACTTTAAGTTCGTTGGCCTTTCTCACAACACCGTTCGAGGTGCTGCAGGCGGCGCTGTATTATGCGCAGAGCTTTTGAAGGCTCAGGGTTACATTACCAAGAAATAAACATTGCTTTATGGGGACAAAGCGAGAATTGAGGGTTATATCTATATGGATGATTTACGTTATCAGGTTGACCTTTTAACGGCATTAAATCAGAAACTTCAGGCAGAAGAGAGGATGTATCGTTTATTCTTCGATACCTCGCAAAGAGCTTTTTTGTACATTAATTACGAAAACGGCTCCGCGCGAACTCTCGGAAGCTGGAATACTTTTTTTGACATGACGATAAACGAGGCGGCAAGGCTTCCCGAACTTGAGGAATATTTTTCCGAAGAGTCGAAGGAGAACTTAAGACGCCTTCTTTTCGTGGAAAAAGAAGGAAAATCCCGTCAGGCACTCGACTGCAAGCTTAAAGACGAGAAGACCTGGGTATGTGTTGATGTTTCTGCTTTTAAAAATGCCTCCGGAGAGGTTGTTGAGAAAATTGTGGCGGTTTCCGATGTTACCAGGCAGAAGAATCATCAGGAAGAACTTTCCTACATGGCTTATTACGATTCCACTACCGGGCTTTACAACAGAAACTATTTTATTACCAAGCTTAAAGACTACGTCGATAAGGCCAAGGAGTCAAATGTTGTTGTAAGCGTAATGCTTATTGATATCGATGATTTCCACAATATAAGCGATGTAAGAGGTATCGTGACGGGAGATGAGATTATTCAGAATCTCGGCATCTACATTCGCGGTCTTACGGAAGACAATGTTATTGCTTCGAGGTTCGATTCGGACATTTTCTGCATTGCCATATTCGATCCTTGCGGTCATAGAAGTGTGGACACAATTTATCGTTCCATCAAGGAATATCTTGGAAAACCTATGAAACTCACAGATATGACAGATGCGTCAATTAGTGTATCTGTTGGCGTGGCTGAATATCCTGAAAGCTCCGATGATGCGCTTTCTTTGATCAATTGTGCCGAAATTGTAATGTATAAGGCCAAGAAGCAGGGGAAGAACACTATCAAGTTCTTTGACACGGCTATTCTTAATAATTTCCTTAACGAAGTAAATATAGAGAATAAGTTAAAAGAAGCTGTGCTTTCATCTAGCTTCTACATGAATTATCAGCCTCAGTTTTATGCCGGCAATAAGAGATTGCGAGGCGTTGAGGCTTTGATAAGATGGAAAGACTCCGATGGAAATATGATAAGTCCGTCAGTTTTTTTACCGCTTGCGGAGAGAAACGGAACTATTATTCCAATCGGTGATTTTGTTCTTAACGAAAGCATCAGACAGTTTATGGAATGGAAGAAGAAGTTTGATTTAAACATTGTTCTTTCCATAAATATTTCTTCGATACAGTATACTAAGCCGGATTTTGTACCTAAGATTATGGCTGCTCTTAACAAGTATGATATGAATCCCGAGCTTCTTGAGCTTGAAGTGACAGAATCGGTTCTTATAGACGATTTTAAGCAGATTACGGACAAGATGCTTGAATTAAGGGATTACGGCATTAAGGTTTCTTTGGACGATTTCGGCACGGGATTCTCTTCATTGTCATATTTAAGAGGCCTTCCCATCAGTACTTTGAAAATCGACAAATCCTTTATAGATAATGTCTTAAAGGACGATACTTCGAAGATTATTATCGAAACTGTAATAAATATGTCTAAGAAGCTTGGATTTGAAACTGTAGCCGAGGGCGTTGAGACCAAAGAACAGCTTGAGTACTTTACCGAGAATACAAGCTGCGACCTCATCCAGGGATATTATCTCGGAAGACCTACCGACGAAAAGGGCATCGAGGAATTGATGCTTAGAATTATATAAATTTGGAATGTGTAAAAGATGATTATTGGCAGAAACTCTGAATTAAATCAACTGGGGAATTATTACGACAGAGACAAGAGTCAGATTCTTGTTTTGTATGGACAAAAGTATATCGGAAAGACCGCGCTTATAAAGGAATTTATGTCAGATAAGCCGGGTTTTTACTATGCCTGCGAACCCGCAAGCGAGCGTGAGCAGAAGTACAGACTCGGCCTTCGTCTTGCAGACCTTGGGATTAAGACAATGAAGTATCCCGAACTTTCCGAAGTGTTTACATGTATCGGCAAGAAGCATACTCAGAAGAAAGTAATAGTGTTTGATGAGTTCCAGAATATACTAAAGAGTAATCCCGATTTCTTTGACGAGATTATATCCTTTATTCATGCTAACTGGAACAATCAGGAATATCTTGTTGTTATGATATCTTCATCTGTCGGCTTTGTTGAAAATTCTCTTGTGTCCAAAATCGGCGATGCGGCCTTCGAGCTTTCGGGTTTTCTTAAGTTAAAAGAACTTTCTTTTTATGATTTAAGAGACTATTTTTCTTTGTACACTAACGATGACTGTGCTGTATGCTACAGTATTTTGGGCGGTGTGCCGGGTCTTTGGAAGATGTTTGATGAACATGCAAGCATTAAGGACAATATTGTTAAGAACCTTCTTGCCGCCAACGGACCACTTAGAAATGTAGCAAGAGAGCTTATAACCGAAGAGCTTAGAGAGACAGCCGTATATAATACCATTTTGAGCGCCATGGCTAACGGTATGAACAAGCTTAACGATTTGTATGAGCATACCGAGTTTTCCCGCGCCAAGATAAGCGTCTATATTAAGAATCTGATGGAACTTGAGCTGGTTGAGAAGCTTTTCAGCATGGATACCGACGGCCGTGACAATTCTCAGAAAGGCCTTTACGGTATTTCCAATAAACTGGTGGATTTCTACTATTCATTTATGTTTAACAAGGCTTCATATCTTGAGACAAGTTCGCCCGAAGAATTCTATCGCTTATGCGTGGTTCCGGGATTAAAGGCGTATGTTGATAAGTATTTTGATAAGATTTGTCTTGAATACTTAAATAGATTAAATGATAAGAAGAAACTACCCATAAATATTGAGCGTTTCGGCAAATGGATAGGTAAGCAGGGAAATATCGACATACTCGGCAGAGCGGAAGATAGGAAGTACATTATTTGCCTTTGCGCATATGACAAAGCTATGGTAACATATGATGATTATGAGATGCTTTTGTATCTTGCGGACAAGGCTAAGATATCAAGCGATTATATCTATCTTTTTGCAGGAAACAGGTTCGACGAAAAGCTTTCTTTGGAAGCTAAAGTCAGAAAGAATTTACGACTGCTTTTACTTGACAATTTATAAGCTATTTGAAAGGGATTTTAGATTTTGGGGAAGAAACTTATAATAACCGAGAAACCTTCTGTGGCAAGAGACTTTGCCAGAGTTCTTAGGGTGTCCGGCAATAATAACGGCTATATAGAGAACGACACATATGTCATATCATGGTGTTTCGGCCATCTGGTCGAGATGTCTTATCCCGAAGCCTACGATGAACGCTACAAGACATGGAGGCTCGAGGATCTTCCATTTTTACCCAAGGAATACAAATACGGTGTAATTCAAAGCTCGTAGGATCAGTACGCTCTTGTGAACAAACTCTTACACAGAGAAGATATTGATACCGTCTACTGGGCGGGCGACTCGGGAAAAGAAGGACAGACAATCGAAGAAAACATTCGTAACTACGGTGGTGTCCGCGAAGGCATGACCGAACTTCGTGTTTGGATAGATTCTCAGACCGACGACGAAATTATGCGTGGCATAAGAGAAGCCAAACCTATGTCCGATTATGCACTGCTTGGCAAGTCCGGCATTATGCGCACAATAGAAGACTACAGTCTCGGTATTAATTTTTCCAGAGCGTTATCCGTCAAATACGGCAAGATGATTAACGATGCCGCCGCAACTTCAAGCTATACCGCCATAGCAATCGGACGCGTTATGACTTGCGTGCTTGGTATGGTTGTCAATCGTGAGCGTGAGATTCGTGACTTTATAGAGACGCCTTTCTACCGCATTATGGGTTCTTTCGGCGACGCAGGGTTTAAAGGCGAATGGAGAGCCGTTAAGGATTCCAAATATTTCGAATCTCCCCTCCTGTACAAAGAAAACGGATTCAAAAAGCGTGAGAGCGCCGAGACTCTTATTAATGATTTAACCGGCAAGCCTGCCGTTATCGATTCTATCGAGACATCAACCTCAGGCAAACGAGCTCCGTTACTGTTTAACCTCGCGGAGCTTCAGTCCGAATGCTCGAAGATTTTTAAAATCAGTCCCGCACAGACGCTTGATATAGCTCAGGAATTATATGAGAAGAAGCTTACTACATACCCCCGTACGGATGCCAGGGTTCTTACAACAGCCATTGCCAAGGAAGTAAGTAAGAACATTAAAGGTCTTACGGGTTATGCCGAAATGGCTTCTTTTGCCAAGAATATTCTTGATAACAGAATGTATATTGGAATAGAAAAGAGCGCGTATACCGACGATTCCAAAGTAACCGATCACTATGCAATTATTCCTACGGGCCAGACTCAGGCCATAAGCGCTTTATCGGATTTGGCTAAGTCTGTATATAACCTTATTTGCAAGCGATTTTTATCTATATTCTATCCTGCGGCAGAATACAAGAATGTTAAAATGACAGTACTGTCAAATGGTGAAAGATTCTTTACATCTGCCAAGGTCCTTTCCAAGAAAGGCTACATGGAAGTGGCCGGAGTATATGAGAAAAAGGATACCGACGATGACGAAGGCGGAGACGACAATTCTCATAAAGAAGAGCTTCTTGCTTTTGCCGGAACTGCTCACAAGGGTGATGAGATAACAGTTCAGGGTTACGAGATTAAAGAAGGCAAGACTTCACCGCCCAAACGCTACACTTCGGGTAATCTTATACTTGCCATGGAGAATGCCGGCAATTTAATAGAAGACGAAGAGCTTCGCGAACAGATTAAAAAATCGGGTATCGGTACTTCCGCAACCAGAGGCGAGATTCTTGATAAGCTTGTGCGTATTAAGTACCTTAATCAGAATCAGAAGACTCAGATTATCACACCCGAAAAACTCGGCGAGATGATATATGAAGTTGTTAAGCTTTCGGTACCCACTCTTCTTAATCCCGAAATGACGGCAAACTGGGAGATGGGACTTGAAGGCATCATCAAAGGCACAGTTGACGATGTGGAATACAGGACCAAGCTCGAAGATTATATAAGACGTGAAACCACGAAAATGATTTCTTTTGACCTTACCGAGCAGATTGCAAGGAATATCAATCGCTTTACGGGCAAGGATTCAAAGGGCGTAGCAACGCGTAAGAAACTTGGCATTAAGTGTCCTTTGTGCGGCGGGGAGCTCACCACAACATCTTTCGGATACGGATGCAGCAATTATTTTGATGAAACAATCAAATGTAAGTTTAATGTAGGAACTGTTGCCGGTGTAGGTCTTAGCGAAGAAGATTTTATAAGTCTTGTTACAGAAGGTAAGACAAGAGTCATAGACGGCTTTGTAGGCAAGAACAAAAAGCCTTTCAGTGCTGCGCTTACGATGAAGAAAGACGACACAGGCGTCATTAATGTCGGCTTTGATTTCTCCGATGTGCCCGCAAGATACCTCGAGGGCGCAGTTTGCCCCGCTTGCGGTAAGAAATTACTTATAACCGGCTATGGTGTTACCTGCGAGGACAGAGGTAAGGAAGGCGGATGCTATTTCGGAATCGGAGAGATTGCCGGCAAGCATCTTGACGATGATGTAATTATAAAGCTTATTAATGAAGGCTCTACCGATATAATCACCGGATTTAAGTCCAAAAATAATGCAAAGTTTAATGCAAAATTGAAGCTGATTTCCGATGAAACCGGCAAGAAAACAGTCGTTTTTGATTTCGAAGGCATTGAAGCCGAGAAGCTTAAGGACTGTAAATGCCCCGACTGCGGCAGCGACATCATTATCAAATCCGCAGGTTACGGCTGCTCTGCATTTGATGCGGCAAGAGAAGATTCCTGTAAGTTTTTTGTAGGAAAGACTATAGCAGGCAAGACTATTTCTCCCGCAATTTGCGAGAAACTGATTAAAGAAGGTAAGACCGATACAATTCGCGGATTCAAAGGTAAGACCGGCAAAAAGTTTGACGCCGTATTAATACTGAAAAAGAATGAAGCAGGCAGAACAGAAGTCGTATTTGACTTTGACAATGTTGAATCAAAAGTAGTTGAAGGTATCAAATGTCCGGCTTGCGGCGGCAATATTGTGGTCACTCAATATGGATACGCATGCGAGAATAGATTTGCGGAAGAGAATAAATGTTATTTCTCCATTGGCGAGATAGCAGGTAAGAAAATATCCGAAGCAGATGTCAAAGAACTTCTCTCTAACGGTATAACAAAGACCATAAGAGGCTTCAAAGGCAAGTCCAAAAAATCTTTTGATGCCTGCCTTAAACTCAATACAACCGAAGATGGTAAGAAGGAAATTGTCTTTGACTTTGAAAATGTCGAAGAAAAGACTGTTAAAGACGTAAAATGCCCTGTTTGCGGCGGAGACATTGTTAAGACTAAGTTTGGGTTTGGCTGTAAGAATTATAATAAGGAAAATCCCGAAGCAGGATGCCGCTTTAATGTGGGTACCATTTCCGGCGTCAAGATAACCGAAAGCATACTAAAAGACCTCCTTACAAACGGAACTACCGCAACAATTTCAGGCTTTAAGTCTAAGAGCGGTAATTCTTTTGATGCTAAGCTTACTCTGGCTCGAAACGATGACGGTGTTGTTACAGGATGCAAGTTTGTATTCGAAGACGAAGATACTGTTATGGAAGATGTTAAATGTCCCAAATGCGGAAGTTCCATTATAAAAGGACATATGGGATATCGTTGTGCTTCCTATGTAAGAGAAGGCGAAGGCTGTAAGTTCTTTGTGGGTAAGATTGCAGGAGTCGAGCTTACGCCCGAGCAGTTTATTAAGCTTATAACAGACAAAAAAACAGATAAGATTCAGGGATTCTTAAGCAAAAAGGGCTCCGTATTCGACGCTGTATTAAAACTTGATGAAAATTCAAACATAGTATTTGATTTTGAATCATAAGTTGGAGTATTATTTTATGCGGAGTTAATTCGTATGTTCTATATTAAATAATTGGAGGGCATTAATGGCTGATATCAAAATCTCGGATTTGTATACTCTCGATGAGACAATGGCCAAGGATCTTCTTTTGACCGTAACATATCCTTGGGAAGCACTTCCTAAGATTAAAGATTATATCCTTGAACTCGGAAGCAAACTTTCTCCCGATGAGTATGATTATAAAGGTGATAATGTCTGGATTCACAAGACTGCCAAGATTTATCCCAACAACTACATTGCAGGTCCCTGCATTATCGGTGCCGAGACCGAAGTTCGCCCCGGTGCTTTTATAAGAGGCAATGCACTTGTGGGAAACGGTTGCGTAGTAGGCAACTCTACTGAGCTTAAGAACGTTATTCTTTTTAATAAAGTACAGGTTCCTCATTACAATTATGTGGGCGATTCGATTCTTGGATTTAAGGCTCACATGGGAGCAGGCTCCATTACTTCCAATGTTAAAAGTGACAAAGCGCTTGTTGTTGTTCACAATGAGGGGGAGAATATCGAGACGGGACTTAAGAAATTCGGCGCCATGCTTGGAGACAACGTAGAGGTCGGCTGTAACAGCGTCCTTAACCCGGGTACCGTAATCGGCAAGTGTTCAAACGTCTATCCCACATCATGTGTAAGAGGCGTAATTCCCGAGCATTCAATTCACAAAAACAACGGCACGGTTATTCTAAAAAGGGAAGATTAATAACCGTACGTGTTTAATAAAAAATACTGGATTTTTCAGTATTTTTATGCAACAATGGAAGTTGCGATTATTATTAGTTTGAAAGGAGTAAACAATTCATGATTTATTCAAAAGAAGTTGAAGAAATGTGCCCTGTTAAACTGGGTGTAAACCATGGCTGTGCTCCCATTCCCGAAGAGGCTAAATGGGTTAAGGCTAAGAATGTTTCTGACATTTCCGGTTACACACACGGTATCGGCTGGTGCGCTCCTCAGCAGGGCACATGTAAGCTGTCCCTGAACGTAAAGGAAGGCGTTATCCAGGAAGCACTCGTTGAGACGATCGGCTGCACAGG
>JAFYDI010000035.1 GCA_017544835.1 Lachnospiraceae bacterium
AAAGAAGCAGATTATAGAGACTATCGTAGCCATTCAGACCGGCATGACCGAAGCGTTCTATGCGGATCACCCGGACCTTCTTAAACAGGCGCGAAGCATCCACACTTCAGAGGATACCGAATACAACACTTCCAACGAAACTTACCTGCGCGGTGAGATATCAACTTACTCAGACAAGATGCTTGAACTTTACGGACGATACGTGGCATCCCATGCCAAAGAAGGTAAGAATATAACCGAAGAAATAATTTCACATACCGTTAAACTTTAAAAAGGGCGCTTAGGCGCCCTTTTTAATTGCCTTATCATATTACTTTGGGAATCTTAAAGCTTACACAAGTACCGAGTCCCGGAGTGCTTTCTACATGTAATCCCTTACCGTACTGGTTCTTAAGACGTTTGTCGATGTTGTAGATGCCTATGCTCTGGTTTTCTTTGGGCATTACGAAGAGCTTCTGCATGGCAGCTTCGTCCATGCCCACACCGTTATCACTTACGAAGAACTCGACGGAATCCGGGTTCTCAATAATACGAAGCGTTACCACACCGGGCTTATCAGACTTACGGACGCCGTGTTTTATGGCGTTTTCGATAAGAGGCTGTATAGTAATGGGCGGCATCATGATGTTGGGAATTCTAAGCGGGAATTCGTTGGCAAACATGATACTTGGGAAACGTTCCTGCTCAATTGCCGTGTAGGCTTCCACAAGCTCGAGCTCGTGACGAATGGGCACGGTCTTGTCCATATTATCAAGGCTTAAGATAAGCTTTAAGTACTCAGACAGTGAGTTAATAAGCTTCTGAGCCTTTTTAGAATCGGTAACACAGCAATCGGCGATTGTATTTAAAGTGTTATACAGGAAGTGAGGCTTCATCTGCGCATTTAAGAAGGCATTCTCGGAAGCCTGCATGGCCTCTAGCTGGCGGGATAGCTCGTTGGTGTAGAAAGTCTCGTTCTCGTTCTGAGCGGCGTATTCACGGCCGAGAATCGTTACCATTGCAATCGACAGCACTATGTAACCCACCGAATATGCGAATTTGGAGGGTACAAGGAAATTGAATGTCAATCTGTAAAGAAGCAGATTACTTGCAACAAGTGCAAGGGCAATGCCGTATGCCGTGGCGTTTCTTTCTTTTCTTTCATAGGCTTTGACGAAGGTATAGCCGCAGACTACGTAAGGGGCAAGCGATACAACAGTCGAAACCTCGTCAAGAATCGCAAACTGCCCGAGAGTCAATGCATCAAAAAGGGGCAGAATCAATGAAATCGATACTATATATCCGGCTTTCCTGGGGAAGGAATCCTTAAACAGTCCGACCGTAAAATACATAAGCGAAAGCAGATACAAAGGCTTTACTATCGCTTCGATAAATGAGCCTGTCTGCGCCGACAGGATAGGTATGAAATCGGTTATGCATCGGTCATCCATAAAGGACATAACGATACATGTCATGCCGGAAAGGCATATAAACGGTACGATAACCGACTCAAATCTTAAGGCAAAAAGCTGCACCAGCATAAACAACATGGTAAACATTACGTACGCCGCCATGAAGAATCCTATGTGACTCTCTCCCTCGGAGGACCAGTGCATTCTGTCGGAAGTAGTGAAGAATGCGGTATCGGGGCAGGAGTTTATATAGTTGTCCGGCGAGATAACCTGAGCCACAACCGTGTAGCAGCCGTCCGATGTGGGCGGGAGCAAAGCGGTAAAAGAATGAGGGAACCTGGGATTGTCAGCATTAAATGTCGAGGAAATCTCCATAAGCTCGCCGTTTACGTAGATTTTGTATTCGCAGAATTCCGCGGGAAACCATATCGAATATTCCGTATCCGACGGGAGATTTGCATTAAAAGCAAGCGTAGCCACGTAATTGCCGTCCACAATACTTGCCGCTCTTTTGTAGTCGGCAAATGAGGAAGCGTAGTAAAAATCGTACTTTTGCCTGGATATGGTTAAAAAATCGTCCACATCGGTGAAGCTTCCCTCGTAAGGCTCAAGCAATACACCGGGGAAGCAGGCTATCTCACCGGTTAACGCATAGAGCTTGGAAGTGTTAAAATACGTGGTAAAGAAGGGCTCATCGGAGTGTGCCACACTTAGTTCTTTGGGCTGAATCGCCTTATTGGTGAAGTACAAAACGATTACATAAACCAAAGGCAAAAGAATGATTATACCAAAAGCTGTCAGTTTTCTTTTCATACGCCGGCCTCCTTTTCACGAAGGTACGCTTCGGCATCGGGAGGAACCACGAAGGAAACACTGGTACCTACCCCCGGCGCACTTTGAATAACAAGGCCTTTTCCGAAAAGATTGATAAGCCTTGTGTGTATGTTGTATATGCCGATTCGGGCACTGTCGTTTAAGGAATCCGTAAGGGAAGCCGCCACATCTTCGTCCATACCGGAACCGTTATCGGATACGTCGATATGATAGTAATCGCGGTAAGGAATAATCGTGAGTGTAACCTTGGGTTCAGGCATATCTTCGGTAAAGCCGTGTTCGATGGCGTTTTCAACCAGAGGCTGGATGGATAACGGCGGTATATGAAAGTCCGGAAGAGGATCCGGAAACTTGTATTCAACTTTAAGCTTGGGATATCTTTCTTTTTCAATTGATACGAAGGCTTTGGTAAGCTCGATTTCGTTACTTAAGGGAACTATGCCCTGAAGCTGCTGGAAGTTAAGCGTATGGCGCAGGTACTTGGAAAGAGAAACCGTCAGGTCTTCTGCGGTAAATGGGTCCTCGTCACATTTCTTGCTGATAAGATCGAGAGAGCGGTACAAAAACTCAGACTTCATCTGAGTACACATAAGCGCGTTGTTGGAGTGATTGATGCGCTCGATGGTATCGGAGAGGGAAGCGGAGAGCTTCTGGGTCTTTTTAATGGAGTTGCCGTATTGAAGTGCCGATTCGGTGCCGTGAAGTATCAGGAAAACAGGCATGAAAAACGTTACAAGACTTACATGCTCGATGTTAAAGGCAGCCATTACGGTGTCGCTGACAGAACAGATGACCATAAGGATGTAGGCAAAAGCAGGGTAGTGATAAGTTTTGTCACCGGCTTTCGTTCTGATACAGGAATGAATGATTACGCGAACGCACGCATACAGATAGAGTGCGTAAAGAAGATAATAAACCAGGCATTCATACGAAGTCGGAACTACAAGAGAAAAGGCGGCCATAAGCAGCGCCAGAGAATTGTAGTACTTTTGAAAAACGGCTTCTTTTTTGGAAGAAATAAGGCTGGCATAAAGATTCGTAAAGATACAGCAGAGCGCGAGAGTAGACAAAAATGCGTTGGAAGATACTCCCGCCATGTAGGCCGCATTATGAATATACGAAGGATAAACGGCAAGTCCGATGTTGGTATTGAAAAAAAGGCACAAACAAAGGACTGCAAAACACGCTGTGCGCTTTGCGTTGCGGAAGTAATAAAAGATTATACTTGCGTATATTCCCGATATTAAACACGACACAACGCAAAAGGCGCGCACAATGGTTATCATTTACAGTCCTCTTTGAGTTTGTATTATTCTATATGGCTTTGATGAGTTCCTTAATCTCCTGGGAAGGACCGAGACCGTACTCTTTGAATAAGGAGTCTTTGTACTTCTCATAGTATTCGCGGATGGCTGCGGGAGGAAGTTTCTTTTGCTTAAGTCTGATAACTTCTTTAAACGCATCTTCCTCGTATAAGTCTACGCGGAGAACGGATTCGAAAGCATCGATTGCGGCATCGATTCTGTCTGCCTCGGCGTAAAGGCGTCCGGCTCTGTATAAAAGCTGAATGTAGCGGCCTTCAAGCCAGCCCTTGGTCTCTTCTGCCCAGTCGTAGAAGCGGTTCTCAAGGTAGGGACCCTTGTAGAGATTGATAAGGGTTTCAACCTCGGGAAGACCTAAGGTATCGGGATTGGCAATCTTGCTTCTGAACTCAAGATAGTCACATTTGATTCTGGCAGTGTTGATGCTGTAATCGTCGTGGTCGCGTACCAAAACGTCGGTGTAACCAAAGTCTGCAAGAGTACTTCTTATGTAGGTACAGGTTACACGGAAGTTATTGGCTGCTTTATCAAGATCGGCATCGGGCCAGAGTGTATCAAGAATCATGTCTTTGGAGCGCGCACGGCCTTCGTTCTGAACAAGGTAAGCAAGGAGTTCCTCGGCCTTGGATGTTCTGAAACGTAAAGGTTCGAAGTCGTTGGCTTTCTTGATGGAAAAAGCACCGAAGCAGCTGATAATAAGCTTGTCGTCTTCAACTACGTGAGACTTTTCAAGCTTCTTCTCCATACTGTCAATCTGAGCGGTGAAGTCGTCATGAGAAAGCGGCTTTAAGAGATAGCCCGTTGCATGGGCTCTGAATGCCTCCAAAGCATACTGATTGTAGGCGGTAACAAATACAATTTCCAAATAGGGATTGACGTCCATGAGACACTCGGCAAGTTCAAGGCCGGTCATTTCAGGCATTTCGATATCGAGAAAAGCGATGTCAACCTGATTGGACTTGATGAAGTCTATCGCATCGGCGGGCTTGGTGAATGTCTTAAGAAGTTCCAAGCGATTATCCTGGGCGATAAGTCTTTCAAAACGATTCAATGCATTCTGTTCATCGTCTACCGCAATAACTTTATACATGTTAGATTAACCCCCAATTATAGAATTTGGGAAGGCGGGACGCGCCTCCGAAACACGAGACTAATGTCCGTGTATAATAATACTATTATTATTTTATATGAAAACTCACAAAAGTACAATGCTGAATTGTCACAATGGCGAAAATGTCCGGATACTTTTTGACAATATTATAGTGAAAGAGGGGAAGCTTTATGATAGAATGGGATAAATGTAAAAAGAAGGTGCTTAAATATGCGTCGTATCGAATTTAAAATGGAGCGTCCCGGATTATGCAAAGCCGGCGACCATATCACGGTTACCGAGGGACTTCTTCCCAGTAACTATTACTATACAATCGATCCGTCTCTTGCAATGTCGCCCAATATTCCCTTTAACAAAAGGCTTAAGTCCCGCGAGGGAACCGTAGTCACTGTTGAAGAAACCCCCAGAGGGTTCTACGTATTGGCTGAATTTGACGAAGACGAAGTAGAATAAAAGGAGAGAACATCATGAAAGTAGTAGCAACAGATAAGGCCCCTCAGGCCATCGGCCCTTACTCACAGGGTTACATCACAAACGGTTTATTCTTTGCATCAGGCCAGATTGCCATCAATCCCGCCACAAGCGAAGTATTAAACGGCACCATCGAAGAGCAGACCGAACTCGTATGCAAGAACATCGGCGAGCTTCTTAAAGCAGCCGGCACCGACTTCGAACACGTAGTCAAGACCACCTGCTTCCTTGCAGACATGGGCGACTTCGCCGCATTCAACGGCGTATACGCTAAGTTCTTTACTTCCAAGCCCGCCAGAAGCTGCGTAGCGGTTAAGGCACTTCCGAAGAACGTTTTGTGCGAGATAGAAATAATTGCAGAAGTATAATAATAACCCCGAGGCATTTAAGTCCCGGGGTTTTTACTACTGAATCGTGATATTAAGCTTAGGATTCATAATTAAGAAAATCACTATCGCAATCTGGATAAGCAATATAAGCGGCATTCCTATGGTAAAGCTCTTGTGCTTGGTCTTGTGGCGAAAGAAATGCATGCCGATGATGGAGCCGATGCTTCCGCCGATAATCGCAAAGAAGAAGAGCATTGCTTCGCTTATGCGCCATTTATGGTTCTCAGCGCGGTACTTGTCAATCCCCATGGAGGCAAAGCCGAAGAGACTTACAGCCGCAAAGTAAATGATAATCCAGATTGTGGTAGGCATAATTATTTTCCGTTCTTAGCTACTTCCTGCATCTTCATGGCGCGAACCTTGGTGGAAAGACCAAAGAGGTTGATAAAGCCTTCTGCGTCGTGGTGATCGTAGAGGTCGCCTGTTGTGAAGGATGCAATCTTTTCGTTGTAAAGTGAGTAAGGAGAAGTTGTGCCGGCCTTGATGATGTTGCCCTTGTAAAGCTTAAACTTAACTTCGCCGGTAACATATTCCTGAGTCTTCTCGATGAAAGCCTGAGCTGCCTCGCGAAGAGGAGTGAACCACTTGCCTTCGTATACGATCTGAGCAAGCTTGTTGCCCATTTCTTCTTTCTCACGATAGGTGTCGCGGTCTAAGATTAACTCTTCGAGCTGCTGATGTGCTTCATATAATATTGTACCACCGGGAGTCTCATATACGCCACGGGATTTCATGCCTACTACACGATTTTCTACGATATCAACAATTCCGATACCGTGCTTGCCGCCCAATTTGTTAAGTTCGGTGATGATTTCGGATACTTTCATCTTCTTGCCGTTAACAGCTGTAGGTACGCCCTTTTCAAAAGAAAGAGTTACGTACTCGCCCTCATCGGGTGCCTTCTCGGGAGTTACGCCGAGTACAAGAAGGTGCTCAAAGTTAGGCTCGTTGGCGGGATCTTCAAGCTCTAAACCTTCGTGGCTGATGTGCCAGATGTTACGGTCACGGCTGTAAGAGTTGTCAGCGGAGAAAGGAAGCTCGATTCCGTGCTGCTTGCAGTATTCGATTTCGGACTCACGTGAATCAAGTGTCCACTTATCGTTACGCCATGCAGCGATAATCTTTAAGTCGGGAGCAAGAGCCTTGATACCAAGTTCGAAACGAATCTGGTCGTTACCCTTACCGGTAGCGCCGTGGCAGATTGCGGAAGCGCCTTCCTTACGTGCGATTTCAACAAGCTTCTTGGCAATTACGGGACGAGCCATTGAAGTACCGAGTAAGTACTTGTTCTCGTATACCGCATGAGCCTGAACGCAGGGAACGATGTATTCGTCGCAGAACTCGTCGATAACGTTTTCAATATATAACTTCTCTGCGCCACAGTACTTGGCTCTCTCTTCAAGACCGTCAAGCTCGTTGCCCTGACCGCAGTCAACGCATACGCAGATTACTTCATAATCAAAATTTTCCTTAAGCCAGGGAATGATAGCTGTAGTATCAAGTCCGCCGGAGTATGCAAGAATTACTTTTTCTTTTGCCATTTTTAATATCTCCTTATGTGAATTTTTATACAAGTGAAGCCCCGAATTGGGGCACTGCTTTCGTGTCTTCCTTAATATATACCCATATTTATGCAAATGCAAGTACAAAAATCTGTATAAAAATAGATTCAAACTATAAAATTTACACAAAAATATGTATAAATACTTGCATAATATTCAAATAGGCTGTATAGTTATGCAAAAATAAACTGTGGTATTTCACCCGTATATGCGTTATATTCATATATGGAGTGTATTATAGAGAGGTTAAGGATTATGGATAAGTTCATCGTTCGTCCCATGGCAATTGAAGATTACGACGGAGTGTTCGCGCTTTGGAACTCCATCAAGGGATTTGCAATAAGAAGTATCGACGACTCAAAAGAGGGCGTTGAGGTATTCTTACATAGAAATCCCGGCATCAGCGTAGTGGCTGTGGCTGACGGAAAGATCGTCGGAGCCATTCTCTGCGGGCATGACGGACGAAGAGGATGTCTTTATCACGTATGCGTGCATTCCGACTACAGACGCCACGGAATCGGTAAGGCGATGGTAGTACACTGCATGGAAGCTTTGGAGAAAGAACATATTAATAAGGTATCGCTTATTGCTTTTACCAAGAACGATATCGGAAACGCTTTCTGGAACAGCATGCACTGGACCAAGAGAGAAGATTTAAACTACTACGATTTCACACTGAATCGAGATAATATTATAAGTTATATTCAGGAGGAGCAAAATGTATACAATTGACGGCGGCATTACCGCAGCTAAAGGTTTTAAAGCATCATCCTGCGCGGCAGGAATCAAATATGAAGGAAGAACCGACATGGCCATGATATGGTCGGACGCTCCGTGTACCGCAGCCGGTGTGTATACATCGAACCTTGTGAAGGCTGCCTGCGTACAGTGGGACAAGGCGGTTACTGCTTCCGATGAGAAGGTATCCGCAGTAGTCATCAATGCAGGTATCGCCAATGCCTGCACCGGCGAGCTCGGCCTTCAGTATTGCGAAGAAACGGCCAAAGCTGTTTCCGAGGAAAAGGGCATTCCTGTAAAGGGAACATTGGTTGCTTCCACCGGCGTTATCGGCAAGCAGCTTCCCATAGAGAAGATTGTAAACGGAACGGTAGTGCTCTGTGAGACTTTGGACGGCTCGGCAGAGTCGGGCACACTTGCATCCAAAGCCATCATGACTACCGATACGGTGAACAAAGAAATTGCTGTTTCTTTTGAGATTGGCGGCAAGACCGTAACCATGGGCGGTATGTGCAAGGGCGCAGGCATGATTCATCCCAATATGTGTACGATGCTCGGCTTTATCACAACAGACTGCGCTATAGACAAGAAGCTCCTTCAGAAGGCGCTTTCAGAGAATGTTACGGATACTTTCAACATGGTATCCGTTGACGGCGACACTTCCACCAACGACACACTGGTAGTTCTTGCCAACGGCCTCGCCGAGAACCCTGTTATTGAGGGTGAAGGCGCTGATTACGAAACCTTCAAATCGGCTCTTTTCGAGGTTATGAAGACACTTGCCAAGAAAATGGCGGCAGACGGCGAAGGCGCTACCGCAATGCTTGAGGTTAACGTTGTAAATGCCAAGACCAAGGAGCAGGCGCGTGTGCTTGCCAAGTCCGTTATTTGTTCAAGCCTTACAAAGGCTGCCATCTACGGACATGATGCCAACTGGGGACGTATTCTTTGTGCGTTTGGTTACTCGGGTGAGACATTCGATCCTGAAAATGTTACTCTTTCTTTTGAGGGTGGCGGCGAGAGCATACTGATATTTGAAAACGGTGTGGGTACCGACTTTTCGGAAGAAAAAGCCACCAAGATTTTATCCAACAAAGAAGTTAAAGTCATCGCAGACTTCCATTTAGGTGATGCATCCGCTACCGCCTGGGGCTGCGACCTGACTCATGAATATGTATCGATTAACGCTGATTACAGAAGTTAGAAGGAATCATAAACCTGTATTGTAGGTTTATGATGGCGGGCATTAGCATTAAAATGGCCGCCACGCGGAGAGTTCCGCAGTCCATTTGGTAGTTCACAAATGGACTGATTCTTTGAAAATATACTAAGGAGAATCCCAACATGGAGAAGAAAGAAATCGACGAACTTTTAAAGAAGGCGGAGGTCCTTATCGAGGCACTCCCCTACATTCAGAAATTCAACAGAAAGATTATCGTTGTTAAGTATGGCGGTTCGGCCATGAGCAACCCCGAACTTCAGAGAAACGTAATAAAAGACGTAACCTTGTTAAAACTTGTAGGATTTAAGCCCATCATCGTTCACGGCGGCGGCAAGGAGATAAGCAAGTGGATTGAGAAAACCGGCAAGAAATCTGAGTTTGTAAACGGCTTAAGAGTTACCGATGCTGAGACCATGGAAATTGCGGAGATGGTACTTGGCAAGGTTAACAAATCCCTAGTCAGCATGGTTCAGGAGCTTGGCGTTAAGGCTGTTGGTATCTCCGGTAAAGACGGCGGACTCCTTAAATGTGAGAAAAAGTACTCTGACGGCAAGGACATCGGATTTGTAGGTAACGTTGTGGGTGTGGATACCAAGATTTTGTTAGACCTTCTTGAGAAGGATTTCCTTCCCATCGTATCGCCTATCGGTTTTGACGACGATTTCACTACATATAACATCAATGCGGATGATGCGGCTTGCGCTATCGCCAAGGCTGTCAAGGCTGAGAAGCTTGCATTCCTTACAGATGTTGAAGGCGTATACAAAGACTTTAATGACAAGTCCACATTTATATCAAGAATGACCGCTACGGAAGGCGAAGAACTCATTAATTCGGGCGTTATCGGTGGCGGTATGTTACCTAAGCTTACCAACTGTACAGACGCTATCAGAGGCGGTGTAAGCAGAGTCCATATATTGGACGGAAGAATCGCACATTGCCTGTTACTTGAAATTTTCACCAAAGAAGGCGTCGGAACCTGCTTCCGCACCGATGACACAGAGGAAGAATAATTATGATGAAAGAACACATCGAAGAAGCCGAGAAGGTGCTTCTTCATACATATAATCGTTATCCCGTAGTATTCGATCACGGCGACGGAGTATATCTTTATGACGAGGAAGGCAAGAAGTACCTTGATTTTGTGGCAGGTATTTCCGTATTTGCCCTCGGATACAACAACAAAGAGTACAACGATGCGCTTAAGAACCAGATAGACAAGATTATTCACACATCCAATTATTATTACAATGTTCCCGCTATCGAGGCGGCTAAGAAGCTTACGAAGGCTGCTGGAATGGAGCGCGTATTCTTTACAAACAGCGGTGCCGAAGCTATTGAAGGCGCACTTAAGGCTGCACGCAAGTACGCATATCTTAAGGACGGCCGCACCGATCATGAGATTATTGCCATGGAGCATTCTTTCCACGGGCGTACCATGGGCGCTTTGTCCGTAACCGGTAACCCTAAGTATCGTGAGGCTTTTGAGCCGGGTATCGGTCTTATTAAGTTTGCCAAGATGAATGATTTAGAGAGCGTTAAGGCACTTGTATCGGACAAGACCTGCGCCATCATTTTTGAAACCGTTCAGGGTGAAGGCGGAATCTATCCCGCAACGGACGAATTCATCAAGGGTGTAAGAAAGATTTGTGATGAGAAAGATATTCTTTTGATACTTGACGAAGTTCAGTGCGGCATGGGTCGTACGGGCTATATGTTTGCATGGCAGAAGTACGGAGTTAAGCCCGATATCATGACCGTTGCCAAGGCTTTGGGATGCGGTGTGCCTATCGGAGCCTTTCTTTTGACTGAAAAGGTTGCAGAGAATTCGCTTAAGGCCGGAGACCACGGAACTACCTACGGCGGCAACCCTCTCGCATGCGCTGCGGCGGATAAAGTGCTTGAAATATTTGAGCAATCCAATATAATAAGTAATGTGCGTACCGTGGGAGACTATCTGTACGACAAGCTTGAAGAGATTAAGTCATCCTTCTCCGGAATTGTGGCTCACAGGGGTGTGGGACTCATCCAGGGACTGGAATTCGATAAACCTGTCGCACCTGTTATTAACAAGGCTCTTGAGAAGGGTCTTGTGCTTATCAATGCGGGTGCCAATATAATACGTTTCGTGCCTCCGCTTGTGATTACAAAGACTGAAGTAGATGCGATGATTTCAATCCTGAAGGAGTGCATAAGCGAGGTATAGGGGAGATTTGCCCCCTGTTATTGAGAGGATTGTAATGTCACTTAGAAAGAGATTTATAGTCGTTGCGATTATAATTGCGACGATTACGGGTATATTATACGAAGGTCACCGGAACAACCGCCTGGCCGAAGAGGAGCAGGAGAACGCCTATTATCAGACTCAGACGCTCTATTTTTGGTACACGGATGAGCGTTATACGGACTTTCTTACCAATGCGGCGGTTGAGTTTCATACTTCCAATCCCGATACCCGTGTTATTCCGGTGCTTGTGAGCTCTTCTGAGTATGTCAAGGCTATCAATGACGCTTCTGTTTCCGACGAGAATTTCCCGGATTTATACATTCTTTCCAACGAATCTCTTGAAAAAGCATACCTTGCCGGACTTGCGAGCAAGGTTAAGAATACTTTCCGTATTCTTGATACCAGATTCTATCCAAAGGCTGCTCTTGATGCGGTAACGTATCATAAGAACATCATCGGATATCCCCTTACCTTTGAGACCACCACTCTTATGTACAATAAGACCTATCTTCAGGATTGGGTGGACAGAGTTAACGCAGGTGAAGAAACCGCTCAAGGTGAAGGTGTAAGCCGTGAGGAAATGGATTTTTCCGACGATGAGTCCGGCGATATAGAACTTGAGGAAGAGGGAAGTACCGCGGAAGAAGCAAGTACAGAACCGCTTACTCTTGAAAGCGTAATTCCCCAAAGCTTTGACGATATCTATTATTTCTCCGACCGATACGAGGCCAAGGAAAAGGTTAAGAACCTTGTAAAATGGGACGTTACCGATGTTTTGTACAATTACCTTTTCTTGGGTAATTATATGATTGTGGGCGGCGATACCGGCGATGATACGGCACTTATCGATATTTACAACGAGAACACTGTTGAGTGCATGAAGGCATACAAGACCCTCAATGAAATCTTTGCATTCGGTTCGGACACATCATACAAGGACACCCTCGATGAGTTTTTAAGTGGCGAGGCACTCTACACAATCGTTTCAAGCGATGCGATAGCCAAGGCGGCTTCCGTTAACGAGGACAAAAACGCCAAGGTCAGAGAACTTGAGGACGCTATAGCCGACAAGAAGGATGAAATTTCCAAACTCGGTGATTCCTCAAGCGGTGTCGAAACTCTTAACGAAGAGATAGACAAGCTTCAAAAAGAAATCGATGAAACAGATATATACGAATACGGCTTCGCGCCTATTCCTTACGTCAAGGAAACACTTAAGTCAAGAGCGCTTTCCGTTACGGATGCGGTTGTAATAAACGGGTATTCCGTGCACAAGCCGGCGGCTGAGAAGTTTGCCAAGTTCATTTCGATGGACTGTGCATCAAGACTGTATCAGAGAACAGGAAGACTTGCATCCTGCCTTGGCGCAGGATACGAGGAAGGCTCACCCGAAGACGTATTCCAGAAAGCATATGATAATTCAATTCCGTTGTCCAAACTTGTGGAGGCTTCAAACCTCTGGGTTCAGCTTGAGATTACCCTTAAAGAAATATGGGACGGAGCAGATCCCGAGAAGAGTCTTCAGTCACTTTCGGATCAGATCAAGTCTCAGCTTGTAGCGGAGTAGATTCATGAAGAAAACACCGATTAATAAATTGCATATTATTATTGCGCTTATATGTGGCGTCCTGCTTTCACTGGCAGGATGCCTGTTTGCGTTTAAAATGGGCTTTTTTGATGAGAAGAGCGACCTGTATAAAGAGCCTGCGGAGCTTAAGATATACGTAGGGGATGCTTCGATTACCGATTACGCTATTATCCAAAAGAGCGGTTTAAACGGCGCAGCTTCGGAGCTTAGAGATTATATCTATAAGGCTACAGGCAGGAAACTTTCGACTAAGCTTACGTTTAAAGGCGTTAACAAGTATATTGCCATATCTAAGGACAAGAAGCTCAGAGAACATGACGCGCACATTCTTATCGAGAACGGCAATATTATTATAAGAGGTCGTAACGATGAAGAGTGTCGTAAGGCAGTGAGGGAGTTTGCCAATTTGTATCTCGGTCTTTCTTTTGCGGGAGAGGAAAGAGAACATGTGCTTAAAACTGCGGGAGATGAGATACATATTCCGACAGACTTTGGCAGCAGCGCTGAACCCTGGATAGAGGAGAGAGAGCCGATTGTCTGCCTTTGGAAGACTACCACAAGTCGCGGGGCGTATTACAATTCCGCCACCAATCTTAAGAGTGAATTGATGTCTTACTCGGACGACATGCTTTATTCTTACGTGAAAATGATGCATGACTGCGGATTCACGGGTATTCAGGTAACGGATATGTGTTCGGCCTGGGCAGCTTACGGAAGCTATGAGTATGTGCACGACCGCTTAAGATTTATGGCCGATGCGGCTCATTCCATGGGCATGAAGTTTACGCTTTGGGTATGGGGCGCAGAGTTTAACGGATACGGCTGGGATGATGATACCGTGAACTATTATGGACTCAATAATCACGAGTATGCGTTGGCAAGAGAGAATCCGGCGGCAATTGCAACTTTTGATAAGTATTATTCGATTTATGCGGAGCTTGCGGATTGCTGCGACAGGGTTATAGGACATTTCCACGATCCTACGAATTTAAGGGATCAGGGCGACACGGCTTATTTTGCAAAAATGCTCAGAGATAAGTTCAGGGAGGTTAATCCCGGCATAGATTTCGGCGTGGAGAGCTTTGCCGACACAATAGATTTGTATGAGCTTGACAGCGAATTGCAGGGAGATGCAACTTTGTACTCCGGCGCTGAAACATACGAAGACAGAAGATGGGAGAATTTCCGCACCATTACAAAGGGTAAAGGTTTTAACTACGGCATATGGTCGTGGAACCTTATTGAGATGGAAATCGACCAGCTTGCGGAAATGAATGTCAATTCAAAGATTATCAGGGACGTTTATTTAAGAACTGCCGAGGAAGATATTATTATTAAGCCCACTTACTGGAGCGAGATGGATTCGTATCATGTGGCCAATATCTTTTCTCTCTACACTGCGGGTAATCTCCTTATAAACCCCAATGAAGACAGCGCTAAGGTTCTTAAGGATGCGGCTGTTGCCGTTGTGGGCAGTGAATACGCCGACAAGCTCTACAGCGTGCTTACGCTTATTGAAGATGCGCGTAGCGGGGACAGCTTCGAGAGCTTTAAGTGGTCCATGGACAGAGATAATGATGCTTACATTCTGTTAAGCTCGAATTACGATGCCGAGGGTATTTATAAGAGAGCTTGCGAGGCGCTTGATTATCTTAACGAGATGATAGATGCGGATATATCTTGCAATACGATTTCTTTGCCTGTGAGCGTGACGGATTTACTTAAGATGGTTAAGCCGCATGTTAAGCAGATTAAAGAGTTTGCCGCATTCAGAATTGAGTACGACAAGCTTGCGGCTAAGCCCGCAGGTTCGGTCACTTCGGAAGATGTTGCGTCCATATATGTGCCAGTGTGCGAATACGATGTAATCACGGGTCTCTGGGGTCAGCCCGAGGCAAGAGCGCAGTACGAACTTATCGAGAGACTGTGCGAGGACAGAAATCTGGAAGTGCCTCACAATAATGTATTCGATTATTACAGAAAACAGCGTATTTATCAGGAATTTGTAACTCTTCAACGTAAGGCTTCCGATTGCCTTCTCTTTAATCCGGAGAACGGATTCCAGTTCGGTGTGGCTTTCAGAAGCGAAGACAGCAAGCGTCTTATCGGAGAACTTGTGGAAGAAGGCATTCTTACAGAGAACTCTGACGGCAACGTGTTCATAACGGATTGGAAGAGATACAAGACCGATTTTTAAATTCTTGTTGCACATGTTTCTGTTTATGATATTATAGTTAGGTCAACACAAATCCTCCGGCTTTCGGAGGTAACATGAAGAGATTTTTTCTGTTTTTTCTATGTATTCTGTTTCCGGCACTTTGTGCATGCGGAGAACAGGACAGAATTTCCTACGCGGATGAACAGGATATTTATGAAGGTTATGAAGCCTTGGACTTAAAAGAGTCGGAGGCTTCTTTGCGTGAGGAAATTTATGTGTATGTGTCGGGTTGCGTGGTAAGTCCCGGCGTATACATATTGCCTTACGGCAGCAGGATTTATGATGCCGTCAATGCGGCGGGAGGAGTGACGCCGGAGGGCGATGAGTCTTTAATGAACCCGGTTAACATAATTTCAGACGGCGACAGAATAGTAGTACCGCAAAAGAAAGAATTCGCTGATGATGGCGGAAATGCTGATAATGGGTTGGTTAACATAAATCAAGCTGATGCGGCGAAGCTTACCACATTGCCCGGCATCGGGGAGACCAGAGCCAAGGCCATAATAGCATACAGAGATAAGCACGGTTCTTTTGCCAAACCGGAAGATATCATGAAGGTTTCGGGGATTAAGGAAGGCACCTTTGAGAAGATTAAAGATTTTATCACGGTTAATTGATTGGTCAAAGGTCAGGCCTTTAACGGTTGTAGCGATGGCGGTTATACTGGTGGACTTGATTTATGTTAACTCAATATACCAAGCTCCCGGGTTAAGTGCATTGGTAAAAGGTTCAGGTACGTCTGCAATAAATGTTGTATATACGGGAAAAGTGCGTGAGAAGGCTTTTGATGATACGGGGAGCCTTAAGAGTATAACTGTGGGCAAAATAGTGTGTTATGTTAACCAAGGCGGCGACAGCACGGAGATACCCACGATAGGTTCGACCGTAACTGTCAGAGGCAGTATCAGGGAGATTGAAGGTCCCATGAACCCGGGTGAATTCAACAGAAAGAACTATTATCGCGCCAAGGGTGTTTTCTATGATATGAACGCAGAATCGGTGGAAACACTCAGGGTGCCGGCGATTCCCGTAAGAGAATGGTTCTTAAACCTGAGACTACGCATTTCCGCAAGAATCAGGCGCTTCTTCAGACTTGAAGGCGATACGGTCAATACTTTGATATGCGGTGACAAGATTTATCTTCCCAAGGAACGGAAGGATTTGTATACGGGTGTGGGTGTAGGGCATTTCCTGGTTATTTCGGGACTTCATATATCGGCGGTCGGAACGTTTATATACAGGGGACTTAGGCGCCTGGGGCTTAAGATTCGAACCGGCAGTGCGGTGGCAATGATATTTTTGATACTATACGGAATCACTGTGGGATTTTCGGTTTCTGTAATCAGGGCGACCGTAATGTTCTTTATAAGACTCATGGCGGACGTCTTGAAGCGAAATTATGACATGCTTAATGCGGTGGCTTTTGCTGCAATCATCAATATGGTGATTAATCCTATGTGTGTAACCGATACTGCGTTTATCTACTCGTACATGACGGTTCTTGCCATAGCGATATATGTGACGTTCCTTAGTAAGGCGGCAGCGGGGAATAAGACTTTAGAAGACCGCGTAAAGGGATATCTGCGGTTTCCGCTTATACTGTGGCTGTTTATAATGCCTGTCAATCTAAGCCTTTCTTATGAGTGCTCTGTAGCATCTATAGTGATTAATGCATTTCTGGCACCGCTTTCAGCGCCGATATTGATTCTTTCTTTTGCGGGGTTGGGTTTGTCGTATACGGGGCTTGCGGTTCCTGTTGGGGTGGCGGATTTTTTAATAGCTCTCATGTTGCGTGGATTCGATAAGTTATGTAAACTTGCGCTTAAATATCCTTTATTCACAGTACTTGGAAAGCCCGCGGTATGGAAGATATGCTTGTATTATGTGCTTTTGCTGATGGTGTTGTTTAGAGGTAGGGAGGTGCTTGGCAACGTATTAAAGGTGGGGCTTGTGCTTGGCCTGATTACGCTTGTTGCAACGCCTGCAAATCTTTCCGGTAGAGTGACGACACTCTATGTGGGACAGGGAGAATGCGTGGTGGTGCACGTGGGACCGGGAAGTGCCGTGATATACGATTGCGGGTCTACGTCAAAGTCCAATGTGGGAGAGTATACGGTGATTCCGTACTTGCGCTATACGGGGGTATCAAGAGTCGAGGCGGTATTTGTGTCGCACGGAGACTTCGATCATGTGGGCGAGGTGCCGTATCTTATCAAGAATCTAAGCAAGGAGGGCATAAGGCTTAGGAGGCTTTATACTCAGGATATTCCGAAAACTGAAAAGAGTCGTTTCCTTCTGGAGGCGGAGACCGTGGCGCAAGGTGAGGGCGTCCAAGTGTTGCACCTGTCAAAAGGGCAGAGTGTCAGGCACGGAGCTTTTTCTTTTGCCTGCGTATGGCCGGGGCGCAATTATGTGTCCGATGACGCTAACGAAGGCTCTATGGTGATAGTAGCTTCCAGGGGAGAGTTTGACGCAATATTGTGCGGGGATGCGACGGGTGAGACGGAGAGACGAATTATCGGTAGCGTCCTAAAGGCTTCAGTCGGTAATATTGAATTTCTGTCGGTATCCCATCATGGCTCGAAATCGGCAAGCGATGAAGCGTTTTTAAGAGCTGTCAGCCCCGTAACCGCGGTAATATCCGCCGGTATTAACAATCGATACGGCCACCCGCATGGGGAAGTACTTAAAAGGTTCAAGCAATACGCTCCGAATACGATTTTGTTAAGAACTGACCGAAAAGGCGCGATAAGTGTAAGCCCTGTAGGGCGAAGGGTAATTGTAACCACTTTTCTGAATTAACATATTAATTATTTATTATCACCGGAGTGCTAACATATATAAGGCTATAAAGGAGGAATATGCCCTGAAATCGGTAACACCGAAAACGGGCATTGAGACCGTTTAACATCGGTCGCTCGGAGGCTGTATGGTAGGGGAAAAGAAAAAACATAACAGAATATGGGCCGTTTTAAAGCCATTCTTAGGCATAGCGGCAGCGGTGGCACTTAACATCTTTTGCAACAGGATGATGGGCTTGTTTCACATACCGCTTTTCATGGATAATATGGGTACGCTTCTTGCGGCGGCGCTCGGCGGATATCTTCCCGGCATAATCACAGGCTATCTTACAAATTTCATCAATATGACTGCGAACATTGAGAACGTTTACTATGCGAGTCTGAGCGTTTTGATTGCAACCGCAGGCGCTTTCTTTTACAAAAAAGGATTTTTTGACAAGCTTTGGAAGACATTGCTTACAATTCCGGTATTCGCGCTTATAGGCGGAGCTCTCGGTTCGCTTTTGACATATTGTATTTATGGCTTCGGAATGGGTGAGGGCATATCGGCGCCCTTTGCAAGGGCACTTCTTGAAAAGGGCACGTTATCCGTGTTTATGGCTCAGTTTATATCGGACGTGGTAATAGATCTTATAGATAAGACCATAAATGTGCTGCTCGTATTTGTAATATTGCATCTTATTCCTGCCGGGGTTAAGAATCCCATGGGGTTTTCCTGCTGGCAGCAGCAGCCTATTACCCAAGCCGACAAGGTTAAGATAGACAAGAACAAGATAAGAGGCATGTCGCTTGGCGGCAAGATTTCGATAGTTGTGTCTTTTGTAATGATAGTAATTGCCTTTGTAACAACATCAATCAGCTGCGTGTTCTATCATTCTTTTGCCATAGAGCAGTTTACGGAGACGGGAGTCAGGACGGCTCAGCTTGCGGCATCGGTGGTTAACGGTGACAGAGTGGATGAATTCATTGAAAAGGGTCGGGATGCGGATGGATATAACGACATAATCATGCGACTTAACAATATTCTTGCCACTACGCCTGAACTTGAATATGTATATGCATACAGGATAGAAAACGACGGATGTCACGTGCTCTTTGACCTTAATTCGAAGGGCGTGGAGAGAAGCCATGCGGGAGATGTTATTGCTTTTGACGAGTCATTTATGCCTTATATTAACAAGCTTAGAAGAGGCGAACTTATTGACTCAATCGTGTCGGACGATAAGTACGGATGGCTACTTACCAATTATGAGCCCGTGTATAACTCCAAGGGAAAATGCGTCTGCTATGCGGCGACGGATATTTCGATGTCGGCCATAAGACTTCATGAAATAAGCTTTCTTACAAAAGTATTGTCGCTTTTCGTGGGATTCTTCCTGTTAATTCTGGCGTTTTGTATATGGCTTGCCAAGTATTCAATCATTTATCCCATCGATGCGATGACCCTTGTGGCCGAGGAGTTTGCTTCGGACACCGAGAAGGACAGAAAGCGAAGTTTAAAAGCGCTTTCCCGTCTGGGCATAAGAACCGGCGACGAGATAGAGAACATGTACAGTTCCATGAACGTCATGATGGAAGAGTCGGTTCAGCAGATGGATAATATCAAGAAGCAGGGCGAAGAACTCTCCAAGATGCAAAACGGCCTTATTACCGTGCTTGCGGACATTGTCGAAAGCAGGGACAAGAAGACGGGACAGCACATTAAGAAGACCGCGGCGTATACACGGTTCTTACTTCAGTGCATGATGAATGAGGGCATTCATACAGACATTATCAATCCCGATTATATCGAAAGCGTGGCCAACTCCGCACCGCTTCACGATATCGGTAAGATTGTGGTGTCAGATACAATTCTTAACAAAAACGGGCGCTTGACGGACGAAGAGTTTGAAAAGATGAAATTCCATACCACTGCGGGCAAGGAAATGATCCAAAAGACCATGGACCTGGTATCCAATCCCGGATATCTTTCCGAGGCTGAAGGCCTTGCCGCTTATCATCACGAAAAGTGGGACGGAAGCGGATATCCAAACGGTATCTCCGGCGAAGAGATTCCTCTTAGCGCAAGAGTCATGGCGGTTTCGGATGTACTTGATGCACTTTTATCAAGAAGAAGCTACAAAGAACCCTACACTTTTGAGCAGGCGGTGAACATCATCAAAGAAGGCTCGGGCAAGCATTTTGACCCGACGATTATAAAGGTATTTTTAGAGCATCTTGACGAAATCAAGGAAATTGCGGACAAGCAGGAGCAGGAATTCACCATAATTTCATAACGCGTAACAGCATATGCCGTGGGATAGTTCTCACGGCATATTTTTATGAAAAAGAAACCGATATTTATATATGTTTGTCTTTCTTTTGCGTATACTCATAGTAGTGAAGGGGTAGATTGTTTAAGAGGTTTCGTATGGATAATTTTGCTTTTTATTCACCCACATACTTTGCTTTCGGCAAAGGCTCGGGCAAGGTATATGGATTCACTACGCTTACCGAAGAGGACGTTGTGAATATTTACAAGTTGATGCTGTAAGTTTTCTTTGGCCGGAGGCGCTTATGTATACTAAGAATACAGATGAGCTTACAAGAGAATATTTTGATTCCATAATGGTGGTTCCAAGGTACTTGGATGGGGATATTCCCGACACGTCCATAGAGCTTTTCGGGAAAAAGTATAATACTCCCGTCATGACGGCCGCCCTTTCACATCTTCACAACACCGTAGATAACGGAATGTGTGAATATGCGAAAGGAGCTTTAATGGCGCATGCCCTTCATTTTGTGGGTATGAGCGAGGACGACGAATTTGATGAAATTGCTGCGGTGGGAGCTGATACGGTTAAGATTGTGAAGCCTCATTCGGATGAATCGGTTATATTCACAAAGATTGAGCGCGCGGTCAAGGCCGGTGCGGTAGCTGTCGGAATGGATATCGATCATTCGATTTCTTCCCACGGCACATATGATAATGTGCTGGGACTTCCTATGGAGCCTAAGACCACTGAGCAGATTAAATCATATGTGAAGGCAGCAGGCGTACCCTTTATAGTTAAGGGCGTTCTTAGCACCGAAGATGCATATAAATGTGCGGAAGCAGGCGCAACGGGTATCATTGTATCCCATCATCATGGTATAATGGATTCAATGGTGCCGCCGTTATACATGCTCCCCGAGATTAAGAAGGCTGTGGGAGATTCTCTTAAGATTATTGTCGACTGCGGCTTTGAAAGCGGTATGGATGTCTACAAGGCACTGGCGCTTGGCGCGGACGGCGTAGGCATAGGCAGAGCCCTTATGGGACCGCTTAAAGGAGGCGGAGAGGCCGTTTATAAGCGCATCGAAGAGATTAACGGCGAGCTTAAGACAGTAATGGCCAGAACCGGTTTTAAGTCGGTTAAAGATATAGATTCATCGGCACTCAGATTCAGAACTTTTTAACATAAGTCAACTAAGCAGGGTGGTTACATGAGATTAGGTTTATCTACATCGTTACAGGGATTATCCCCCGAAGAATGGGGACGAACATTAAAAGAGGCAGGCTGCAGAAGTGTTGTTTTTCCGGTAGATCATACGGCACCGGACTCAATCATTGATGAGTATGTTAAGGCGGCGGCAGACAATGACCTGGTTATTGCTGAGGTCGGTATATGGCGCAATGCGTTGTCTCGCTATGAGGACGAGCGTAAGAAGAACCTTCAATACTGCATAGACCAGCTTGCACTTGCCGAGCGCATCAAGGCCAATTGCTGCGTTAACGTTGCAGGTTCCATGGGCGAACGCTGGGACGGAGGCTACAGTGAGAATTTCTCCAGGGATGCTTTTAACAAGCTTGTTAAGATGATTAAGGAAGTCATCGATGAGGTTAAGCCACGTAATACATTCTTTACCATCGAACCCATGCCGTGGATGTATCCCGACAGCCCCGAGTGCTATCATATGCTTCTTGAGAGCGTAAGCAGAGGGTGCTTTGGCGTACACATGGATATAGTCAACATGATTAACTGTCCGGAGAGATATTTCTTTTGCGACGATTTCCTTGAGAGGACTTTCGGACTGCTCGGTAAGGATATTAAGAGCTGTCACTTAAAGGACATTAAGCTCCTTGATGAGTATACATTCCAGCTTAGGGAGTGCCCGTGCGGCGAGGGTACTTTGAACATTGAAAAGTATGTGGAGCTTGCGGACAAGTACAACCCCGACATGCCCATGATTATCGAGCATCTCGACAGCAATGAGGCGTATTTTGCAAGCCTTAAGTATGTAAGAGAGCGCCTCGGGATTAAATAAGAACTTAGGTAGAGCGTTAGAACTCCTTCTAAAAACCGTCTGAAGTGTCAAGTGGCATTTCAGGCGGTTTTTGCTATAATAAATGATATAGTTGTCGGATGTACAGGGGTATTGTATGAAGAAGTTAATAAGTGCTTTAATCATAATTTCGGTGGCCTGTATGGCTGCATGTTCTATTGGTAAATTCGGGGCCGGCAAGGAGGCTTCTTATGCTGAAGATACAACAGCAGGGGAGACGGAGTCAGTTGACGGCGACGATGCTTCAGCCGAAAAAGAAGTAGTTCAGTACGAACCGGAAGAGGGCGTTTACGCCGATTACGCATTCATAACGATAGGCGGAGAAATCAGGCGATACAAGCTTCTTTTAAGCGATCTTGGCGGTGTTGACCTTGGCTGTGTGACAGACGATAATCTTCTTTTTAAATGGGGCGAGGGCGATGAATGGCGCTTTTACAAGATGAAAGAATATCCCGAACTTGACAGGATTCTTGGGCTCGGTCCCGGAGGAGGCATATTCGAGGCGGCACCCTTTAACAGGGTTGATATAAGCGAGATTGAAGCGGTTAAGAATTCAGGCGCGGTGCTTCTTTTAAACGGAAGCGTTGAAAGCGGCAAGGAAATATGGGACGATTTCTACGCAAAGACGGCTAAACATATGCCGGCATCGATTATTATTGCCGATTGCTATACTCAGAATACCAATGTGAGTGACGAACTTAAGAAGGCGGAGGCGGGCGATTATCCGTGCCTGTACTATAGAAAGCTCACATATGACGGAACAGAGTTCGTGCTGGAGATGGCCGACAGAGAAGCCGGCGAGTATGTGGTAACCAAGGATGAATACTATGACAGTCGTACCAAATACTTTATGTATTTGCGACACTTCGAAGGCGAGGCGCAATTCCCGGGAATGATTTACTCATATTATGATATTTACATTCTTACGGACGATGACACCGACGACTGGGGCGAAATAGAGAGCTCCGCCCGGCTGAATCCGATGGGCGCCATACCTTACGAGGAAGTATACGGAGAGTATAAATGGAAAGACAATGCACCATACGCTCCCTTGCAATGACGGGCATATATGAGTAAAATGGATGTTGTCAG
>JAFYDI010000036.1 GCA_017544835.1 Lachnospiraceae bacterium
ATCAATGAGATTTCCGTCACTCCTGCGTGAAGATTCTGCATAGGTTTATAGGGATGCATATTCCAGGTTGCTTCACCGAATATGAACCCGTCTGTACCGTTAAGCATCCTGCTGCAAAGATTCAAAACTCCTTTACTGATTGATTCAGATGAGTCTCGCTTAATCAGGATTCCGTTTCCCAAGCGAAAGAAAAGTCGTGAAAACCAACTCAGTCCGTCCCAGGCAACGATAGGCGATACCTGCTTCTTTAACTTGTAAAACAACTCATCTACAGTAAAGAAATCGTGAGAATTAGAATGATTACATAAGAAAATCACTTCCGTGTCCGAGGGTATATTTTCTTCGCCTTCGATAACCAGATCGTAGGGTCTGATGAGTGGAACTATCCTTCCTATGGTTCTCACGACAAAAGGCCAGATTGGTTTTGAAACACACATGCTCTTACATTCAGCCATTAAGCGCTCGAAATAGACATGCCTTTTCGCATATGGCAATGCTTCCAATTCATTAAGGCTTATTAACTTCAACCATTCCATTGCATATTCCACCCCGCAAAAAGTATTTATAAATGTGTCTTTTTCCAGTACGCTTTGTTTCATAAAGTAGACATTCTGAAACAAATATCTGTATAATAAAAAAGGCGGTTTCTCGGCACTTTCAAGAGTGCGATTAACCACCTAATGCTTGTTTCGTATTGTCTACTTCTTGACACAAATTTGTTAGTTTTTCTTTTTCTTTAACACGACGAAAAAAAGTCGAAGAACTCATGCCGACCATTGTGGCAGCTTCCCGAATCGTCTTTTTTCCTTCTCTAAACAACAAATAAGCCGTTTCAAATCCATCCGGCAATGGCTTTTTCTCTGCTCCGAACCGCACACCCTTTGCTTTTGCTACCGCTATACCTTCAGCCTGGCGCTGTCTGATGAATTCACGCTCGGTCTGCGCAAAGTAGGCAAGTATCTGTAACGTCATATCTGATATAAACTCGCCGGTCAGGCCTTCTCGAGACTGGTTGGTGTTTAACAGTGGAAAGTCTATGACTTCGATATCTACCTTCTTTGTCCGACAAATGATTCGCCACTGTTCAATTATGTCTGTGTAATTCCTGCCAAGCCTGTCAATGCTCTTTACCACCAAAACATCGCCGCACTTTAGTTTTCTCATAAGAGCTCTGTACCGAGGTCTGTTGAAGTCCTTGCCAGACATATAGTCAGTAAAGATGTTGTCCTTTTTAATACCGTAGTTAAGCAGAGCTTCCACTTGTCTCTCCGGTTTCTGATCTTTGGAAGAAACCCGAATGTAACCGTATTTTGTCATGTAATCGCCTCCTTTATTCTGCTTTCTGCCTTATTAGGCATCTCAAAACAAAGTAGGCAATACAATAAAACAAGTTCAATATGCAATTATTATGTACTTAAAATAAGTCCACTTTTCACATTATAACACACCATGTACTTAAACTGTACTTAAAAGGAGTATAGTGCAATGAAGAACGTGGAAAAGGACAAACATCTGGGATTAAGAATAGATACAGAGACACATGATAAGCTTAAGGACCTTGCAGAGTATGAAGGACGTTCCATTAATGGAGAGGTGCTTTATCTCATAAGGCAGGCGATTAAGGAGCATGAGAAGGAAAACGCGCTGAAATAAACTTTATTATTATTTTATTTGCGTGTTAATAACTTATATGCTATTATGATTGTACAAAGTAGCCAATAGGCTACTGGGCTGGTCGAAAGACCTTGGTCCAACCGAATGGGCGGGGAGTCTCTCCGCCGATTTTTTTTGTGGGGTTATTTGATGCGTGAACTAAGCATTTTTGTTGACGAAAGCGGCGATTTTGGAAAGTATGCCAAGCATTCTCCTTATTATGCAGTATCAATGGTCTTTCACGACCAAAGTTTCGATATATCAAAACCGCTTGAACTTCTTGATAAAAATCTATTGAACATGGGTTATGGCGATGTTGCCATTCATACTGAGCCACTGATACAAAGAGAAGAAATCTATAAGAATGTTGAGCCCAACGAGCGACGTTCTTTATTCACTAAACTATTCTATTTCGTTTTACATTCCAATATCAAGTACAGGACTTTTATCTATGAAAAGATTCACTTTGAAGATGAAATGAGACTTCAGGCTCGCATGGCCAAGGATATTTCTTTTTTTCTCCGGAACCATTCGGATTTTTTTCTATCCTATGACAAGGTCATCGTTTACTATGATAATGGTCAAAGAGAGATTACAAGAATGTTAAATACAATTCTTGCAACAGAATTGACTGATTTTGAAATGCGAAAAGTATCCCCGGCAAACTATAGATTATTTCAGGCTGCTGATCTTATCTGCACGCTTGCTCTCCTTCAAAAGAGATATGATGCAAATAAGCTTACTCGATCAGATATGTTACTGTTTCATTCGCGTAAAGAGCTTAGAAAAGATTTTCTGAAACGAATTAAAGAAAAAGAGTTTAATGATTAAGGCTTTTAAAGATATAATAATCATGTTATAAGTTCCCTCGTTGTTCCGGCCTGGAACTGCGAGGGATTCTTTTTTGAAGTGAGGACAAATTGGGGGACAGCCCATGGATAGAGTGCTTTCCTCCTTGATTTTACTGGGTTTGCCCCGCTATCTCGACTTCGATCCCCGTCTCGCGCTCGCAGGAAAGAGGATATCCTTGATGGATATCCTCTTTTTTGTGCTTGCCTGCGGACTCAGGAGAGGACTCGCGGCCCGCCGCGGATGCGCCTCGCGAAAGCTACGCCCCCTGTACTTTTTGGCGCCCGCCCAACTTATGTAAACCGATGTGCGTGTAGCGCGATGGCACGTATCGCATCAATCTGCGAATTCTTCCTCGTAACTGTATTCTTTATTCTCATTTGCCCCCTTGCAAAACAGGCACCAATGACTAAAAAAGCCGTTTCTGTAATTCTTAGTCATCGTTTTTCTTTTGCTAAGTTTACATAACAAGAATTGTCAGAGCTTCCCGCGCCATATAAATCACCCATATCGCACGTTCGTGATATGCAATCGCACATAAATGAAATGAAGCAATGACTAAAAACTGCATTTCCGCCACTTTTAGTCATTGCTCCCGTTTTATACATATTCAACTGCCCATTTACAGCAAGAGCCCACCGAGAAAACCCGTTATCCAGCACCGCGTATTGACTTTCCTGCCCCCTGCTATACAATTAAGTTGTAAGTATTGCAACAATCGGAGGCCCTCATGAAATCACTTCGTATCATCATTCCGCTAATCATTATCGCACTGATTCTTATATGCGCGCTCATCTATTTCCTGCGTAACGCCAAGGCTCGCAATGTGCCTGCGCCGAAGGTATACGAAGGAACTCTCATCGAGTTTAACCACAACCCCGGATACGGTGACGAAAACGGAGCAATTCATGACGAATGCCTTAAGCGAAACGATTCCGGCGAATGGATTATCGAAAGCCGTGACCTTGAATGCATCGGCGAGCCCATGATTGTAACTACTTACGAAGTGTCTTCAGACGATGTCCTTACCTTTGAAACCTTTGTCAAAGAAAGCGGCATCCTCGACCTTCAAGACCGTCCCGAAAGCGACGAATTCATGACCGACTACCGCCCCTGGAACTACATTTTCGCCTTCGATGAATCAGCCACCGGCGGCTCTAAACGCGAATATTACAGTTTCTCCCAGTATCTTATGTACTCCGATAAGGACTTTGCGTTGATTAAAGAGCTTGAAGAGCGTTTCAAAGCGCTGCAAGGAAAGGTAATCTCTACCCGCAAGGAAAAAGATTATTAACGCTTGGTATTCATCGCTCACCATATGCATACCCACGGTCAGGTTACTGCCCGGACGTGTATCAGTGTTCCCCTCGGGAATAATAATTCAGCCATGAATCGTCGGTTTCAATTGCTGTCCAGTGAACGCTTTCGGTGCTTCTGTCCTCATTCATGTATTTAAAGAATTCTTCGCTTGTTGCCTTTTTGCCGCGAACCGTGTATTCTTCGCCGTTCATTGATGCAAGAATTTTCTCGTCGTATCCGCCCTTGCGGAATCTGCCTACCATCCATATATCGGCTCGGTCGGCTGCGCTGCTGCCCATTATTGTGCCGTCCGGAGTTATTTGTTCCATCGCTCTGTAACCGACTGTGTATGCGTAAACCTCGCCGTCGACTACCGCAAACATCAGATAGTGGCCGGAAGCAGCGTCATCTGTTGAAATGTAATAAATAAGCTCTTCTGTGCCGTTTCCGTCCAAGTCCGCAGTGGTATACGCTCTCCAGAATATTTCTGTCGGCATATAGACACCTGTCGAAATATCGGAGTCTTTATGTGCATAAGATGAGCACCAGTCATACTCGGACATCGTATATTGATTCGAATAGAATACCCGTGCATCATCAGTCAGATAATCATCCTGAAGAACCGTGAAGGGGGCATTATCATACAGAACTGCTGCGATTTCGGGCCGGACTTCTTCTTTTGCCGGTGCGACCAGAAGTCTCTCTTCAAGAGGCCTGCCTGCCAATACCCAGTCCGGATTGCTCCAAAGGTAATCAAAGTACTTGTTATAGTAAGCATCATCCCGCAATACATGTAAGGTTACTGCGGAATCCGATTCCTCAAAGAAAAGGAAATAAGAAGGGTAGTTATTCCAATTATCAGCCATGTCTGGCTTTGCAGATACTTCAAAGAAAAGTTCATCGGTGCCGTCACCGTCGAAATCACCTATTAAGTACTTGCGCCAGTACAGGTCACTGTCACCGGTAGGAAGATAGTTGTAGTCCGATAGTTTAAATTCATGCTGCACTTCTAAGCGATTTTTGCCTTCTGCCGCGTCTGCAGCCAGATCCACTACTACGGAAAATGGCGCATCATCGTAGAAAACTGCGGCGATTGCCTCAGGCAGTTCTTCCCGTGCAGGCTTTCTTGTAAGGCGCTCTTCAAGGGGCGTTGTGGGGGCTTTGCTTTTTTTCAGAAATTGGATTGTGGTTTTGGACAGGGCATCCGCGGGGGCTTGCTGATTTGATGCGGGGTCGGACGCAGATGTGGTGTCGGATGCATCGTGGAATTGGTCTGCGGAAACGTCGGGGGATGCAATTGCCGATGATGTGCCGGATGTTGATGTGTCGGGCGAGAGATTCGCTTTCTTTTGCCCATTGCAGGCGCATGTCAGGCTTAATGCAAACATCATTAAGATTACAGAAAATTTTTTCATGATTACCCCCTTGATTCGACAGTTAAATTATATCGAATTTCGTAGGGATGTGGGGATTTTGAGGTGCAAAATATTCTTAATTTTGCCTTAAAACACAACAAGAGGAGAGCAACTGCTCTCCTCTATGTCTCCTGTCAATATGTGGTCCACCGATGTATCGAACAATCTGCTTAATGCAAAGAGATTGTCAACGGTGGGTAAGCTCTCGCCGCGCTGCCATTTGTAAACAGCCTGCTCGGATTCAAACCCCATGAATCTCGCTACGTCTCCGACGGTGAGATGGTGATCCTTTCGAAGCCTCTTAATACGCGCTCCGATTGCAACAGTATCCAGTACCGGATAATCCATATGTGTGCCTCCTGTGTAATAATGGTTTCTTTTCAGACTTCTTGTTACGACATCCCCCGCTCCTTTGAGCCGTCGACACCGCTGTCTCCAAGGGATGTAAGGCGATATTTAATTGTTACATTAAGCTATGATACTCGCCGAAAGACCGTTTGTAAATAGGAACTTTCAATCATCCCTGCGGCTTTCCAAGCTTCATTTCGTCCGCTGTGCCGAAGGTGCGGCGGATTACTGTCTCGGCGTACTTCTTAATCTGCAATTCATCGTTAAGAGGTGTGAAGAACCTAATCACCTGCGTCTGGTTGAACCACACAATCTTCGTGGGTTCACGAAGCACTTTGCTCATGCCCGCTATACTTAAAACACCTTGCTCGTTAGCCAGTGACTTCATAGCCTTAATCGAGCCGGCCCTTTTATATTCCAGGGTAACATCCACATCATTGCCGCCTGCAATGACGCTTGTGGTAACCTGCTGAACATCCCCGATATCAGCAGTCCTCACATACTCTGCCCAGTCCACCATGGTATTCCAGCCATAACCTCTTGCGTCAATCAGTATATCGTACTGATGCCAAGGCCCGCACTCACTGTGTTTCATATCCTTAATATAGGTCACATCATTAAGATATTCCATAACCCGCTCCTTCGTAAAATCCAGCGTAAGCCCGACTTTAAGCTGACATAACTTATCGCCCAGGATTTCTTTCATAACTTTATAAGCATGTCCCATGGTACAGTGCCCCGTACACACAAAATCTACGCCTGCTGCCAGTAAGCCGCGAGCCACATCGCGCACAAACTCATCTCTCTTGTTAAAGAGATGCATACCGCCGATATACCCGTAAATATGCTTATCGGGAAATGTCTCCTGCACTTCGCGCACAATATTCATTACTCCCCCATGTGAGCATGAATTAACAATCACAAGCCCCTTTCCTGTCTCAAATACCACGCTTTGCTCGTGGGCAAAAGAATCATACTTCCATCCAAGTCCTTTCTTAACAAACATCTTCTCGCGCTTACCTATAGCCTCAAGCCCCTCTGTCTTGTGGGGCACAAGCCACACACCGTCGCACAGCTTATAATCCCCGGACACGTACTCAATCCTGTCCGCATAATCCACAGTCACACGACGGGGAAGACCAATGTATTTCTTAAAAAGAACACGCTTATAACAATTCTCGGCCGCGCCCTCACGCAGGTAGAACTTCGCCTTCGAATTATCCTTAAAGAAACGAGGCATACCGTTCGCATGATCATAATGCGCATGGCTTAACACCGCATAATCCACCGCGCCGATATCAAACCCAAGCGAAGCCATATTCGAAGCAAAAAGCTCCGAACCGCCCACATCCACCAATATCTTCTTACCATCCGCTTCAGCAAGAATCGAAAGGCCCCATTCGCCTCTCAATCCTTCAGCCGAGATATTGTCAACAATAACTGTCATCTTAACAGCACTCATCAAACTATCCCTCGATTCCCGACATCGAGCCCCCAAACGCTCTACGATGCCGCATTAATATAATACTGCGCCTGCGCCGCGAACATCTCGGCATAGATACCGCCTTCAATGTCCACCAGTTCATCGTGTGTTCCGTACTCCTTAATGGTCTTGTCCGAGAACACCGCAATCTTATCGCAGAACTTGCAGCTTGAAAGTCTGTGCGAAATATAAATCGCAGTCTTTCCACCCACAAGTGTATCAAACTTTTTGTAAATTTCATACTCCGCAATCGGATCGAGTGCCGCCGTAGGCTCGTCTAAGATTACCACCGGTGCATTTCTGTACAAAGCACGGCTGATTGCCGTCTTCTGTTTCTGACCGCCCGATAATTCGGTGCCGTTCTCGTCATACCCCTTGAAAAGCGTCGTATCATAACCCTTCTCAAGCTTCTTGGCGTCTTCCTCCATGCCCGATAACTTAAGCGCCTCTTCAAGCGCCGCCTCATCACCTTCAGCGTCTGTATTACCCATCTCCACATTGTCCCTAAGTGAAAAAGCAAACAGCATGAAATCCTGGAACACCACCGAAAACAGTTTTCTGTACTCATGCGACGAATACTCCCTGATATCGATACCATCCACAAGAATGCGTCCCTCGGTTACGTCGTAGAGACGGCACAGGAGCTTAATAAACGTAGTCTTACCTGCGCCGTTTAACCCTACAACAGACAAATGCTCCCCGGAAGAGATCTTGATATTGACATCCTTAAGCACATATTCCTCGCCGCGAGGATACTTAAACGAAACATGCTCAAACTCAATCGTATGTTTCTCACCGCTAACTGCCTTATCACCCTTCTTAAGCGCATCCGGGTAATCAAGGTACAAAAGAAACTGGTACGCATAATTACATCTCTTGGTAAGTTCCTGCACATTGTTGCCGATACCAAGCAAGCTCTGATACAATCTGCTCGCCGCCGAAGCGCACATCGTGAAATCACCCACAGTAATAAGCCCCTTCAACGCACGATACCCCATATAGAAATAGCTCAAAGCATCGCGAAAAGCATTGGCGATATCGCCCTTAACTCTGTTTACTCTCTGAAGTCTGTTCTGCTCGGCCCACACCGCTATCTGCTCATACTCAAACTTCTCGCCTCGCTCCGTAAACATATCCGCGCTGTCATAAAGTCTTGTATCCATACCATTCTTGTATGAAGGTATATCAAACATGTAATAGCTGAAAAGTCTGTTTGACTTGGCAAGCGCTCCGTAAAAAGCAAGCTCAATCTTCTGGTTCTTAAGGTTAAAATAAAACACGAGTCCCATCGCCACAACCTGAACGGGTATAATAAGCGGACAATAAATCGCTATAATTGTTACGGACGTCACCATAAGCAGCACGCTGTATACAATCTGATAAAGCGAATCCATGATTCCCACAACGCCGCCCGAATACCAGTCGATTCCGTCCTGCGCCTTTCTCTGCTGCGTAAGCACCTCCGGGTCTTCCGTATACTGGAAATCCATTGTCATAGACTTTACGCACATCTTTTCATTAAGTGTCCTCTGAAAAATCGTGGACATATAATTGATGGAGGAGTTGGCGATATTCTGGAATAACCTTGATAAAAACTCCGCCGACACCGTAAGTGCCACATATATCACGATTGTTCGAAGGTGCTCCGAAACAGGCGCACCATCCTTAATGGTCATAATCTCATCAACCAATAATTTTGGCAAAAGAAGGACTTTCAACTCCGAAAGTGCCTGTCCCACAAACCTGAGAAACGCCATAAAGAAAACGCTCTTCTTAGTATGCCATGCCACCGATAATATGTATTTAAGAACCTTGCGGGTCACAAATACAAGCCCCGGCTTATTCTTTTCTTCTTTGTATTCTGTCAAATTACTCATAAGTCCCCCAAATTAACCTGCATTCAACTCTTCGTTGTCCTTTTCGTCTTCAAGATAGTACTGAGCCTGAACATTAAACATCTCGCTATATGCTCCGCCCGCTTTAAGAAGACTCTCATGTGTACCGTACTCCACAAGCTCCGCATCCTTAAACATTGCAACATCATCGCAGAACTGCGTAGAGCTTAAACGATGGCTGATATAAATTGCCGTCTTACCCTCTACCATCCTGTCAAAGTCCTGATAAAGCTTAGCTTCGGCAAGTGCATCAAGTGCCGCCGTAGGCTCGTCAAGCACTATAACCGGTGCATCCTTGTACAAAGCTCTGGCAAGGGCAATCTTCTGCTTCTCGCCACCTGAAAAATCCACGCCGTCATCTTCCACAACCTTAAGGACTTCGGTATCTACACCATTCTTAAGTTCGGCAATCTTCTCCGTCATGCCGGCCATCTCAAGGCACTTAACCGCGCGTTCTTTGTCCGTTTCAGCCACGATGTTCATGGACACGTTAAGATACAGCGGGTACGCAAAAAGAATGACATCCTGGAACACAGGCGAAAAAAGCTTGTAATACTCGTTACGATCGTAAGTGGAAATGTCCACACCGTTAAGATAAATCCGACCTTCCGTAGGCTCGTAGAGTCTGAGTAACAGCTTAATAAAGGTAGTCTTGCCGGCGCCGTTAAGTCCCACAACCGCAAGCTTCTTGCCTGACTTAACCGTGATATTTAAGTTCTTAAGCGCGAACTTGTCGGCACCCGGATACTTAAATGACACATTCTCAAATTTAAACTCAAACTTATCAAGGGCGGGAAGCTGTGTGCAGGTCTCTTTCAAGTCTTTATCGATGTCCATAAAGCTTCTGAAGTCGTCCACCTCTCTGCTCGTAGCAAGAATCGTATTGATATTGTCAAGAAGCGACAAAATATAGTTAAAGAAAGATGCCGCCGACCCTAAGTACAATGTGAAGTTACCGATTGACAAATCCTTGTGAATTACCGAATAAATGAGCCACGCGTAAAGGCCGCTCTCGGCTACAAGCCACAGGATATTGCCGATAAGGCCGCATATCCACCAGATGATTTCGTTTCTCTTCTGAGCCTCGATGCGTTCTTTGCCAAGCTCCCTGTACTTACCGATAAGATAGTTCTTAAGGCCGTACATTCTAATATCCTTGGCCGCCGCAAAGTCGGTGAATGTAAAGTTCATGTAATTATCCTTACGCCACCAGGTTGCAAGCGGGTCCCAGATATTCGCCTTTGTGTATTTGTTGGTGTGATTCTTGATAAAGAAATTAATGAATGCCAGCAAAAGCATGCCTATCGCCACCGGAAGGCTTAACGTACCCATAATTACAAGGCCGACCGCTACTGCCGCAGCACAAAGGATGAACTGCTCGATTGCATGCATCAGGCCTTCGACGCCGTTGTTGTTGCCGCCGGTTGCTCTTGACGCTTTTTCATAACAGTCAAGGATTTCCTTGTCCTCAAGATTCTGATAGCGCTGCGTCATGAACTTGTAGTTCTTCTTAATAATCTCGCTGAAACGCCCGTTAACATATCTGTACCAGTTGGTCCATCTGGTGCAGCTCTGCGTGATGGTGGTGATAAGCTGAATCACAAGCAGAATCGCCATTACCCCCACGAGCTTCATCACCTCATCTTTTCTTGTAATCGCATCGATTACAAACTTCGAGATGAATGTCCACAAATATACCGCTATGGTGGATGATATGGTGCCAAGCACGATAATCATCTTCATCTTCGGCTCTGTCTTAAAGAGACTCTTCATGACATACGCAGAATTCGACCAAGGACCATATTCTTTGTGGTACTTGTTTTCCTTTTCTTCCTCTTCCTTTTTCTTTTTACCCATTTCTCCATTCTCCTATATAGTTTATTTCTTTATGTCAAAAATCTTTTCTCTGTCTGCCCAGCTTTTGTCTCTGTTGGCTATCTGCATCTGGAAGCCCGCCGGAGGATTGATGTATTCTTTGGCTATGAATAAAAGTGCAATGAACAGTCCCGCAAAATTCTGATCCACTCCGTACGCATTCTCTTCGGCATTTTCCCCTTCAACCGAAATCTTATAAAACGGAAGGTTGCCGGACCTGTTAAAAATGCTGTAGTCTACGAGTAAATTCAGCATTTTGTCAACTTTTTCCCTCTTAATGGACAAAGCTTTCGAAATCGTACCCGCGGTAACAAAGGACTCTCTTGACAAGGTGTAGAGAAATGTGAGTATCCGCATATTGTCTTTATCCGACAGCAGTTCAAACAGTTTAACGATTCCGCTTGTATCTTTAAACAATTCCTCTATATAGTCCACACCATCGGGTTTACTCATAAAGAAATAAAACGGATTGTCAACCCTCAGTCCCATGTAAGTGAAATATACATTATCCATTACAAGAGATGTTGTCTTCGCATAATCAAGCGAGTTCTGCGGAGGATTGTAATAATTATCATTGGCCGACCATGGAGATATCTGCATGGCCCACAGTATTTTTCTTATCATTTTGGCACATTCTTCATGACTGTGACCATTTCCGCCGTTTTGATATTCTTTTTCATATGCCTCCTGAAGCGCCTTAAAGACCTGAACCTCTATAGGATCGTTACCGCCGCCGCGACCATACAGATAATCAATGGATACAGCAAAATAATCTGCTATGGCAGGAAGCAAATCGCTTTCGGGGTAGGAACCGTTCTCCCACTTGGAAACCGCCTGGGGACTTACGCCTAAGTGGCTTGCAAGCTGCTCCTGCGTAATCTTTTTTTCTTTTCTTAAGTTCTGTAATATGCTTCCGAATGTAGGTTTATCCATGTCATCCTCCTCGTTGAGTAAATTCTTTGGATTCATCCGTCGGTTGAATTGTCTATATCTTACCAAAACTCTCAGTTGTGTTCCATAGTAAATTCAAATATAAGTTTATTTTTAAGTAGAAAAATAGAGCCAAATACTACTGTAAGTTGTATTTGGCCCGTAAAAATCCACAAATATATAATTTATCTGTCCCAATTCAACATAAGAATCATCTCTGCCGACTCAACCATCGTACGCCCCATATCCATGCTGGTCTTCTGGATATAGCGGAATGCCTCGGGCTCCGTCATGTCATTACGATCCATAAGCAGGAGCTTCGCCTTATCAATCTTCATCTTATCCTCAAGACTGCGCTGCGGCTTACGTTTCTTCTTAACCGCACCCTCAAGGCTTGAAAACATCATATCGACGGTATTGATAAGGTCCGATGACTTAAACGGTGACGAAAGCCTTAGCAATCCGTCACGCGGTCTGTAGTCATCCGTTTCCGAAGTGATTACCAGTAGTTGAAAATGCTCCGGCAGATACTCGTATAGCTCCGTGTAACTCATGTCGCGAAGCCGCCTCGTCATAATAACCACACCGTAATCAAGGGACCCTACGGTTCGAAGTACCTCCGAACCAAGCATACACATCGCATCGGGCGTGTAATCATGGCGACTTAAAATCTCACTTATCTTACCGGCAGTCTGCTGATTGGGAATAGCAAGAATAACACTTCCCATAAATACCTCACTATACCTTCAGTAAGTATTTCTCGAGTTCCCAGTCGGAAACCTTGTTAAGGTACTCATCCCACTCGGAAAGCTTTTCTGTAATATATAAGTCGGTGAACGCTTCACCGAGTACTTCCTTCACAAAAGCACTGTCATGGGACTTAAGAAGTGCATCCTTTAAGTTGCTCGGAAGCCCATGGAACTTAACTGCGTCAAGCTCGGTTTTTTCTTCTATACCCTTTAAGCCGGCCCTTAATAACAGTGCCATAGCAGCATAGATATTGGCAGAAGGGTCGGGGAATCTTACCTCAACCGATCTCTCGCCGCATTCCTCGCACACTACCACGAGGTTACGCTCTGCCTTAGGCTTCTTCGAAACCTTCCACTTATCAAGTCTCTTGTATGAATTTACCAGGGGATTGGTAAAAGAAACTATCTCCGTAGCATGCTGCAATATTCCGCCCGCAAAGTATCTTGCGGTCTCTTCGGACGCGTTAAACACATTTCTTCCGTCCTTATAAAGCGAAAGCTTTAAGTGCATACCCGAACCTGGTGCATCCTGGATGGGGCTTGGCATAAATGTCGCGTGAAGTCCGAAGCCCTTCGCAACGGAACGAACAGCGAATTTGAAGGTCATAACATCATCAGCAGCCTTAACGCCCGAATCGCCTCTAAAGTCTATTTCATGCTGGCCGGGAGCCTTCTCGTGATGAGATGCCTTGATATCAAAGCCCATCTCTTCAAGAGTAAGCACCATATCACGTCTTGCATTCTCGCCAAGGTCCACGGGGCCTACATCCATGTAGCCCGCTTCCTCGTGAGTGATTGTAGTGGCACTGCCTTCTTCGTCCGTGTGGAACAAGAAAAACTCGCACTCGGGATCGATATATGCGTCGTAACCGCTTTCTTTGACTGTTTCAAGGTTCTTAAGCAAAATACCTCTTGAACATAGCTCATAAGGCTTTCCGTCCGCCGTGCACACGCTACAGATAAGCTTGCCTACCTTGCCGTGCTTGGGGCGCCAGGGAAGAATTACGAAGGTATCAAGGTCGGGCTTAAGGTAAAGTGTCTCCGCAGCTCCCTCACCGAATACCATGTATCCGTCAAAAGAAAACCTTCCCGCAGCCACTCTCTCAATCTGCCCGGGAGTGATTGCAACGTTTTTAAGATTACCGAAAATATCGGCAAACTGAAGACGGATAAACTCAACGCCTTCCTCGTCTATGAGGTTAATGATGTCTTCAAGGGTATTCATAAATATGCTCCTTTATAAATTGGTGTAGCCCATAAGGGACTCATCCACCGCCGCCGCAGCCTTTCTGCCCTCGGAAATCGCCCATACCACAAGTGACTGCCCTCTGTGCATGTCGCCTGCGGTAAATACGCGCTCTTTCGTGGTAAGATATTCGCCCGGTTTGGTGGATACATTGGTTCTTTCATTACATTCTACACCAAAAGCAGTCGTGATGTAACTTTCAGAGCCCAAAAATCCTGCGGCAATAAGTACCAAATCGGCCTTGAGGGTATATTCGCTGCCCTCAACCTCTGCCATAATCATTCTTCCGGTCTTCTCGTCCTTCTTGGGAGTAAGCTTAACAAGCTTAAGTTCGGTTAAGTTGCCCTTCTTGTCCTTGATGAATTCTTTGACGGTCGTTTCAAAGATTCTGGGATCCTTACCGAAGGCCTTGATGGCATCCATCTGGCCGTAGTCGGTCTTAAGAATCCTCGGCCATTCGGGCCAGGGGTTAGAGGGAAGTCTCTCCTCTGAGGGCTTCGGCATCATTTCAAGCTGGGTTACGCTGTCGGCATAAAGTCTTACCGCAGTACCTACGCAGTCATTACCCGTATCACCGCCGCCGATTACCACAACCGACTTACCTTTAAGAGAGCCAAAAGAAAAATCTTCTGCTTTAACAAGTGCTTCGGAATCATAATTTTCATCCATGAGACGCTTGCTTACTTCTTTAAGGAAATCAACCGCAAAGTAGATGCCCTTCGCATCTCTGCCGGGAGCCTTGATATCACGGGGATTGGAAGCGCCGCAGCATAATACCACGCGGTCGTATTCTTTCAAAATATCCTTGGCACTTATATCCTTGCCCACATTAACGGAACACTTAAACTCAACGCCTGCGTCCTTAAGAAGGTTGATACGACGGTCAAGAACACGCTTATCAAGCTTCATGTTTGGAATACCGTATCTAAGTAATCCGCCGGGACGGTCGCTGCGCTCGTAAACCGTTACGCTGTGTCCGCGCATGTTAAGAAGCTGTGCGGTTGCAAGTCCGGAAGGACCGCTTCCGATAACGGCAACCTTCTTGCCTGTGCGGGTGGCGGGCTTGATTTCTCCCACCAAACCATGGGCAAAAGCATACTCTATGATGGCACGCTCATTCTCCTTAGTGGGAATGGGTGTGGTATGAAGTCCGCAGGTGCAGGCCGCCTCGCAAAGTGCGGGGCAGACTCTTGAGGTAAACTCGGGGAAGCTGTGAGTCTTTGAAAGGCGCACATAAGCCTGCCCGAAGTTACCCATGGAGACCAAACTGTTGGTCTCGGGCACGAGGTTGTTAAGCGGGCATCCCGAAGCCATACCGGCTATCATGGTACCTGCCTGGCAGAAGGGCACGCCACAGTTGTTGCAGCGCTTTGCCTGTTCTTTTTGTACATTTAAATCGGGGCTTTCATGAAACTCATTAAAGTCAGGTCTAATCATATCGCTCATACCCCTTCTCCCTTCTTTTTACCTATGCTTTCGTAAAAAGCATCAATCTCGGCGTTTTCTTTGGTCTCGCCTTCCTCTTCGAACTTACTGATGAGGCTAAGTAGCTTCTTGTAGTCGGCGGGGATAATCTTTTTAAACTTGTCTACGCATGTATCAAAGTTATCAAGGATCTCTTTGGCCTTAACGGAACCGGTGTATTTTACGTGGTTCGTAAGGAGTTTCTTAAGCTCGTCCTTGTCGACTTTGTGTTCAAGTTTCTCCATTAAGACAAGGTCTTTATTTAAGTTTTTATATAAGCAGTTCTCTTCGTCGAGGACATAAGCGATACCGCCGCTCATGCCGGCTGCGAAGTTCTTGCCGGTGGGACCGAGTATTACTGCGCGGCCGCCTGTCATGTATTCGCATCCATGCTCGCCTACGCCTTCTACAACAGCGATGGCACCTGAATTACGTACGCAGAAACGTTCTCCTGCGATACCTGCTATGTAGGCTTCACCGGAAGTTGCGCCGTATAATGCCACGTTACCGATGATGACGTTCTCATGAGGCTTGTATGCCGCATCGGCGGGAGCCTTGACGGATAACTTACCGCCGGATAAGCCCTTACCGAAGTAGTCGTTGGAATCGCCCGTGAGGTTAATGGTTAAGCCCTTAGGAATGAATGCACCGAAGCTCTGTCCGCCTGCGCCTTCACAGTCAAGAACGATTGCGTCATCCTTGAGTCCCTTGTGGTTCTTACGAACTATCTCGGCACCAAGCAAAGTTCCGAAGGTTCTGTCGGTGTTGGTGATTTTAACCTTTTTCTTGCAGGTTCCTTCTTTCTCAATTGCCTTGACGATGTCTTTGTCCTTAAGGAGTTCGCGCTCGTCGACGGTTGTCTCGAGTTTAAAGTCGTATAAGTCTTTGTTGCTTGTAATTTCTTTCTGCTCGCTTACCAAAATCTTGCTAAGATCAAGCTTCTTCTCGCGCTCGCTTAAGTTGTCCTTCATCTTAAGGAGGTCTGTGCGGCCTACGAGTTCGTTGAGGGTACGTACGCCAAGCTTTGACATATATTCGCGAAGTTCTCTTGCGATAAAGTGCATGAAGTTTTCAACGTATTCGGGCTTGCCGGAGAAGTTCTTACGAAGCTCGGGGTTCTGGGTTGCAATACCCATGGGACAGGTATCCAAGTTGCAGACACGCATCATTACACAGCCGAGTGTAACAAGGGGAGCTGTTGCAAATCCGAATTCTTCGGCACCGAGCATTGCTGCGATTGCAACGTCACGGCCGCTCATAAGCTTACCGTCTGTTTCAATCACAACTCTGTCTCGAAGGCCGTTCATAATAAGGGTCTGATGAGTCTCGGAAAGACCCATTTCCCAGGGAAGTCCTGCGTTGTGGATAGAGCTTATGGGTGCGGCTCCGGTACCGCCGTCGTAACCCGAAATAAGGATTACGCCTGCGCCGGCCTTGGCTACACCTGCAGCGATTGTGCCTACACCCGCTTCAGCTACAAGCTTAACGGAAATACGCGCATATTTGTTGGCGTTCTTAAGGTCGTAGATAAGCTGAGCCAGGTCTTCGATTGAATAAATATCATGGTGCGGAGGAGGCGAAATAAGGCTTACGCCGGGCGTTGAATGACGGGTCTTCGCAATCCAGGGGTATACCTTACCTGCAGGAAGATGGCCGCCTTCACCGGGCTTGGCACCCTGAGCCATTTTAATCTGAATTTCCTTGGCACTTGATAAGTAGCGTTCGGTAACACCGAAACGTCCGCTTGCCACCTGCTTGATGGCAGAGCTTCTGTCGCCCACGGTACCGGCTGACTCGAGGCGCTCATTGCTCTCACCGCCCTCACCGCTGTTTGACTTTCCCTTAAGTCTGTTCATGGCGATTGCAAGAGTCTCGTGAGCTTCCTCGGAAATTGAGCCATAGGACATGGCGCCGGTCTTGAAGCGTTTGACGATTTCGTCTTCGCTTTCCACCTCTGAAAGAGGTATTGCATTAGTCGTATATTTAAAGTCAAGGAGACTTCTTAAATAACCTGTTTCTTCAGAGTCCACCATAGCGGTGTACTGCTTGAACTTGTCGTAATTGCCCTCTCTTGTAGCACACTGAAGCATGTGGATGGTCTGAGGGTTGTATCTGTGAGCCTCGCCCTGCGCACGCATTTTGTGGCGTCCCACGGAGTTAATGGTGGGGTTGCAGGAAAGGCCGAGGGAATCAAAAGCTTTGGAATGAAGCAAATCACTTTGTTTTGCAATATCCTCAAGGTCGATACCGCCGATTCGGCTTACGGTGCCGGTAAAATACTTATCAATCAGTGACTGACCGATGCCGACTGCCTCGAAAATTCTGCTGCCCTGATAAGACTGAATCGTAGAAATACCCATCTTCGATGCAATCTTAACGATACCCTGAAGCACTGCCTTATCATAATCGTCAACAGCTGCGTAGTAGTCCTTGTTAAGAAGGCCGTCGTTAATAAGCTTGCCGATTGAAGCATGAGCAAGATAAGGGTTAACGGCGCTTACACCAAAGCCTAAAAGCGTTGCGAAATGATGCACTTCTCTGGGCTCACCGGACTCAAGAATGAGTGACATTGCGGTACATTTCTTGGTCTGAACGAGGTGCTTGTGAACCGCCGAAACCGCAAGGAGTGAGGGAATAGCTACGTGGTTCTCGTCCACTCCTCTGTCGGAAAGTATAAGGATATCCGCACCGCTCTTATACGCTCTGTCCACTTCCACGAATACATGGTCAAGCGCGCGGTCGATGGGCATCTTCTTATAGTAGATAATCGGTACGTTAACTACCTTGAAACCTTCTTTGTTCATGGAACGAATCTTAAGCATATCAAGGTCGGTAAGGATAGGATTCTCTATCTTAAGCACCCTGCAGTTTTCGGGAGTCTCGGAAAGTAAATTACCGTTCTTACCCACATAAACTGCGGTAGATGTAACAATCTTCTCTCTGATAGCGTCAATCGGAGGGTTCGTAACCTGCGCAAAGCTTTGCTTAAAGTAGTCAAACAAAGGTCGCGCCTGCTTTGACAAAACCGCAAGGGGCGTATCCACACCCATCGCACCGATGTGCTCGCTCTTATTAAGAGCCATGCAGAGAATCTCCTCGGCATATTCTTCATATGAGTAACCGAAGGCCTTCTGAAGTCGCATAAGCTCTTCATCGCCGTAGGATACGGGCTTTTCGTTGGGAATCTTTAAGTCGCGAAGTCTTACCGTGTTACCGTCTATCCATTCGCCGTAAGGCTCCTTCGACGCGTATTTTTCTTTAATCTCGGCATCCGAATAAATCTTTGAAATCTTGGTATCTACAAGAAGCATCTTACCGGGATGGAGACGCTCTTTCTTCACAATATGTGCCTCGTCAATGTTAAGCACACCGACTTCCGACGAAAGAATGAGCCTTCCGTCATCCGTCACATAGTATCTCGAAGGTCTTAAGCCGTTACGATCTAAGATTGCACCCATAACATCGCCGTCCGAAAAAAGAATGGACGCGGGGCCATCCCAAGGCTCCATCATGGTAGCGTAGTAACCGTAGAAATCCCTTACTTTGTCCGAAATCGTATCGTTGTGATCCCAAGGTTCGGGAATAAGAATCATGGCAGCCAGTGCGGGATCCATGCCGCTCATCATCATAAATTCAAGCGTATTGTCAAGCATAGCGGAGTCAGAGCCTTCACCGGGAATTACGGGAAGAACCCTCGTCATATCCTCGGGTGTGAAAGCATCCGTGAACATGGTCTCTTCTCTGGCAAGCATCTTGTCGACGTTACCGCGAATAGTGTTAATCTCGCCGTTATGAACGAGCATTCTGTTAGGATGAGCTCTGCGCCAGCTGGGATTGGTGTTTGTAGAGAATCTTGAATGAACCATCGCAATGGCGGATTCGTAAGCCTTATCCTGAAGGTCCTTAAAGAACGTACGAAGCTGTCCTACTAAGAACATACCTTTATAAACAATGGTTCTTGAAGAAAGAGACGGTACATAAGTATTGTCGTTACTTTGCTCAAATACTCGTCTGATTACATAGAGCTTTCTGTCAAATTCAAGGTCTGTATGAGCACTTGCGGGACGCTTGATAAAGCCCTGATAAATATCCGGGCAGCTCTCCAAAGCCTTGGAACCAAGGACGCAAGGAACAGTGGGAACCTTTCTCCAGCCTATGAATTCAAGACCTTCTTTGGCTACTATAACCTCAAACATCTTGCGGGCCTGTCTCTGTGCAAGCTCTTCTCTCGGGAAAAAGAACATGCCCACACCGTATTCACGTTCACCGGGAAGGGTAAATCCTTCTTCTTTTGCCGCTTTAACTAAGAACTTGTGGGGAATCTGTGTAAGGATTCCTACGCCGTCTCCGGTCTCGCCTTTGGCGTCTTTACCTGCACGGTGCTCAAGATTCTCGACGATTTTCAAAGCATCGTCAACTATGGCATGGCTTTTCTTGCCGTGAATGTTGATTATGGCGCCGATACCGCAGTTGTCGTGTTCAAAAGAAGGATCGTACATGTTACTATTCTGCTGGGGATTCTCTCCGTCCTGTTTCATTGCTCAATACTCCTTAAATTTATTTCTTTGACTGCATATACTTAACTGCTGCCTCCACAAGTCCTTTGAATAAGGGATGTGCCGCATCGGGACGGGACTTGAATTCCGGATGGGCCTGTGTGGCAAGAAAGTATGGATGATTTTTAAGTTCTATCATTTCAACGATTCTTCCGTCGGGGGACATACCACAAAGAACCATACCGTTCTTAATAAGAACATCCTTGTATTCGTTGTTGACTTCATATCTGTGACGGTGACGTTCGCTGATGTTTTCTTCTCCGTAAAGCGCATAAGCCTTTGTGGATTTATCAAGCTTACAAGGGTAAGCGCCGAGTCTTAATGTGCCGCCTAAGTTAACCACGCCGTTCTGCTCGGGCATAAGGTCAATTACGGGATGCATTGTGTCCGGATTAAGTTCGCTGCTGTTAGCATCGGAAAGATCGCAGACGTTTCTGGCAAATTCAATGATTGCAACCTGCATACCAAGGCACAAACCGAGGAAAGGAATCTTGTGTTCTCTTGCATATTTAACGGCTTCAATCTTACCTTCGGTACCTCTTACGCCAAAGCCGCCGGGTACAAGGATACCGTCGGAGCCTTTGAGGTATTTGTCTGCGCCGTCCTTTTCGATATCTTCGGAGTCAACCCAGTTGATTTCAACCTTGGCCTGCTCTGCGATACCGCTGTGCTTTAAGGCTTCCACAACGCTTAAGTAAGCGTCGTGAAGTGCTACATACTTGCCGACAAGAGAAATCTTTACGTTGTACTTAGGGTTCTTTTCCCTTATGGTAATCTCTTCCCACTTGGAAAGGTCGGGAGTTCTGATTGGAAGGTTTAAAGGCTTACATACTGCGTCCGCGAAGCCTTCTTTTTCTAACATAAGAGGTACATCGTACAAAGAAGGTGCGTCGAGGTTCTCAAGTACGTTTTCTTTCTTTACGTTACAGAAAAGAGCGACCTTTTCTTTTAAGTGGTCGTCAAGCGGGTAGTCTGAACGGCATACGAGGATGTCGGGCCAGAGTCCCATGCTCTGTAAGTTTTTAACGCTCATCTGGGTGGGCTTGGTCTTAAGCTCACCGGAGGCTTTAATATAGGGAATCAGGGTAACATGCACCATTGCGGTATTGCCGATACCCTGCTCGATTCTGAACTGTCTGATGGCTTCAAGGAAAGGCTGGCTTTCGATGTCGCCGACGGTGCCGCCGACTTCTACGATTGATACCGTAACGTCGCCGTCGTCTTCTTCCGTGTGGAAGCTGGACTTGATTTCGTTGGTGATGTGGGGAATTACCTGAACGGTGCCTCCGCCGTAGTCGCCGTGACGTTCTTTGTTAAGAACGGTCTGGTAAACCTTACCTGTTGTCACGTTGGAATTTCTGGTAAGACTTTCGTCTATGAAACGCTCGTAGTGACCAAGGTCTAAGTCTGTCTCGCATCCGTCATCGGTTACGAAAACTTCGCCGTGCTGGATGGGGTTCATGGTGCCGGGATCCACATTGATGTAGGGATCGAATTTCTGCATGGTAACTCTGAAGCCTCTTGCTTTTAAGAGCCTTCCCAGTGATGCTGCCGTTATTCCTTTTCCGAGTCCCGAAACGACTCCGCCTGTTACAAATACATACTTAACCATAATTGCCTCTCTAACCTCTTAATCTTCTTCTCTCTTGTTTATTGGTTACACACCGCTTGCACCGTAGTTGGCAAGGACTCTTGCCGAAGGATCGTTTACGTTACAGCCTTCCCAGGACTTGTTAGGCATCCAGAAATCCGCAATCATTTCAGCCTGTCCGGGGTAGTACTCTTCAAAGAGTTCTCTGTATAAAAGCGATTCCTTGGTAAAAGGAGTTGCGTGGGTGTACTTTTTAATCTTCTCTTTATATTCGTCGTCGGTGTATTTTTCTTCCGCATAGGCTTTGAGGTAATCTACCATCGAATGGCCCACCGCATCGGAAAAAGCAGCCTTCTCACGCATTAAAATGTCGTAAGGAAGGTAGTCACCTTCGAATGCATGTCTCAATAAATATTTACCTTTGTTGTAGGTGTTCATCTTAAGCTTCGGGTTAATACTCATTACGTATTTAACGAAGTTTAAATCGCCGAAGGGTACGCGCGCTTCCATGGAGTTAACGGAAATGCAACGGTCGGCTCTGAGTACGTCGTACATGTAAAGTTCCTTGATACGCTTGGATGCTTCTCTCTGGAAGCTTTCTGCGTCGGGAGCAAAGTCTGTGTACTTGTATCCGAAGAGTTCATCCGAAATCTCGCCGGTCATAAGAACGCGGATATCGGTGGTCTCGTGAATTGCCTTACATACGAGGTACATACCGATGCTTGCTCGGATTGTGGTAATATCGAAGGTTCCAAGGAGCTTAACCACGTCGGGAAGTGCCTTGATTACGTCGTCTGCGGTAATGATTACCTCGGTGTGGTCGCTTCCTATATAGTCTGCAACTTCCTGGGCATATTTAAGGTCAATGGCGTCGGTGCTCATGCCGATTGCAAAGGTTTTAATAGGCTTATCAAGAAGCTTTTGTGAAACCGCGCATACAAGGGAGCTGTCCAAGCCGCCGCTTAACAAGAAACCTAAGGGGGCATCGGAGTCGAGGCGCTTTTCTATACCTTTTGTAAGTTTTTCTTTAATCTTCTTGCAGGCTTCTTCGAGGGTGTCCTCGGAGTATTCCTTGGCTACGCTTACGTCCGAGTAGCAGATGAAGTTGCCATCGATGTAGTAATGGCCGGGAGGAAACGGGAATATCTTGTCAACTAAGCCTGTGAGGTTTTTAGCTTCGCTGGCGAAGACTATTCCTCCCTCCCCGGTGTGGCCATAAAACAGAGGCCTTATTCCAATCGGATCTCTCGCCGCCACGAGAGATTTGCGTTTGGCATCGTAAATAATGAGTGCGTATTCCGCATCGAGCTTTTGAAACATCTCGGGGCCGTACTTCTCATACATGGGAAGTAAGATTTCGCAGTCCGAATCGCTTGCGAAGGTGTATTCTTTTTCGAGTTCTGCTTTGATAGGTCTGAACCCATATATCTCGCCGTTGCATACCAGTTTATTACCGTTAAGATTGAAGGGCTGCATTCCGCTTTCCGTAAGACCCATAATCGAAAGCCTCTGAAAGCCCATCACTCCTCCGTCAAAATCTTCCATTCTGTCCATGTCCGGTCCTCTTGAGTGGGTCCGTTCCATGTACTCTCTCAATTGATCCTGTGAATATTCTTTTCCCTGGTACGCAAATATTGAACACATAACTGTAACTATTCCTTTCTATATGCAAATCGTAAAGCCTTCGTCTTTACGATTGTCGCGTTGGCCGTTGAATGCTTCCGCCTACACACATGTAGGCATGTCTTCGTCGCTTTATGCTATGTTGTGCAAGCACACATATCATCAACCGCCGAACCCATATAAATGCTGCACATTTGAAGCGCTCTCCGGCTTTATCACGCAAAAAAGCGACAAAGGCACGGGGACTTCCCGCGACGCCTTTGTCGCTTTATATTGTATCATTGTATACAGGTAGAACAGGTTTGTCAATAGGATTTTTAGCCTTTTTTATCTGCTGTCACCCGTTATTTCAACTCAATCCTGTAGTGCTGTTTCATGACTCCGACTTCCCTGAATTCATCAGTCAGTTTGCCGCCGCAGCTCTTAGCTGTCGCGGCCGATGCAGTGTTGCTTTTATCGCAGGATATGATTACCTGCTTAATGCCTATGCTTCGGGCAAACTTAAGGCAAAGCTCCAACTGTTTGGTGCCATAACCTTTCCCGCGTTCGGAAGGTCTGATTCCGTAGGCTATGTGGCCGCCTTTTCTTAATTGTTCCGTCAAAGAGTGATGAATCTTGATGCAACCGATAAGCTTCCCATCGGAAACCCTTTTTGTAAAGAACGTGCTCGTCCGTACGCCGGTTTCGGGATTTATCTCGCTGATAGTCTCAATATGCTTAAGCCACTCATCAAAGCTGTCAAAATACGCAAGCCCGCCGCTTCCGTGAACCTGCATGTCGCCGGCCCGGAAGTGCTCCTCTTTGTACTCTGTTATTTCTTGTTCCATTGCCTTGGTCGGTCTTACCAGTATTAGTTCACTTGTATTCATAGAATCCCTTCTCGTCTCCGAAAAAAACGTTCATATCAATGTAGCGTTCAGTTCCCGAATAGCCTTTAAGCACGTGGCGGTTGGAGTACTGCCAGAAAGTCCATTTTACAGACGGGTTCGGCTTTTTGTAGACGCTTCTAATCCAGACGTCGTAGTCTTTGAATTCTTCCTGCAGTACCGGAAGCCATTCTTCGGTAGTATATAGTATCGGCCGCTGATTGTAATATGTTCCTACGATTTCTAAATAGTCGCCCAGTTCCGATAGTAGTTTTTCTTTGTCGAGCTTATTCGGGTCCTTGTAGCCCCCGTAGGGTTCTACATCCACCACCGGCGGAAGCATGTTATCGACTGCAGTTACCGCATTGCAGAAATTCTCTGCCTGCGTGACTCCTGCCGAGTCGAGGCTGAAAAAATGATAAGCTCCGATTCGCAAGTCTGTTGCCTGCGCCTCGCTCCAGTTTCTGTCAAACTGCTCATCCTTGTGGCTCGACCCTTCCGTTGCCTTAATATAGGCAAAAGAAATATCCTCGCCGGCCAGCCTGCCCCAATCTATCTCGCCCTGATAATGTGATACATCAACGCCGCGCACAGGGTACTTGGTCCTCGACGGGTTGTTGATGTGAAGTACGCCGAAGTATAAAAGAATCGGCACTAAACATGCCGCCACTACCAAAAGTATAAGCGGAATCAGTATCTTTCTTTTCACAGGTAATTCCTCGAAATCTTTATATTTTTGTCAAAATTCTTAATCGTCGGAATATGGATGAGCACCGCCCTGCCTTGGTATTTCTCAAGTAAGTGCCAATAGGCTTCATTGCACAGGTAATGCGTCGGCGTCTTCGATATCGTGCTGTTGATGCCGGCGTCGGACAGGCGTCCCAAGATGTCGGCAAGGTCAAGTGCTGTGGTCAGTCGCGCGTTTTCTTTGGCCGCAAATTGCTCGATTCTGAAGGAGCCGGTTAGGTTCTTGTCTGCTCCGAAGAGATAAACTGCGTCGTAATCTGTCGGAAGTGCATCTATATCCCTCTTAAGCCCCGCAAAAGAATTGGTCAGCAAATAAGGCTCCTGCGACAGCGCCTTCACCAGCTTGGAGGATGAATTGTTATTACCTTTAAAACCTATATAAAGTTCCTTCATTTCTGTGTGCCCCTCCCCAGGTTGTCGCATCAAAAGTCGAGCTTAAGCACTATTTCTTCGTCATTCATCTCGCCCGTATCTCGGAAACCCGCCTTGCGATACATCGCTAAGGCATTAGTATTGGTTTCTTTGGTCGATAAGCGGATGTTGTTGGCTCCGTTATCCTTAAAATACTTGATAATCACCTGCAAAGCCGCCGTTCCGTAGCCTTTTCCCTGCAAAGCCTCATCAATCATGAACCGCCAAAGCCAATATCTGTCGTCGGGGTCTTCATACTCTTCGTCAAAGGCGAACATGGTAAATCCCACCATTTCACCGTCGCAGTATATTGCAAAAGGGCGCGCAACGTCGGCGTTCTCCAGCGCAGCGTTCCACGATTCTTCATTGGTTGCTATGTACTGAGCCTGTTCGGCCGCCACTTTTAATGCAAAGCATTCCTGCTTGTTCTCTTCAGTAAGTTTCTTAAGTTCTATGTTCATTACACCGTAACCTCATCGAGGGTTCTTACAACTTTAACATCTCCAAGGTCTGCTTTCTTTTCCCTTGAAATATAAATCGGAGCGATGCCCAGTTTCAGCGCAGGTTCAACGTCGGATGTCAGGGAATCTCCGATAAGTACAGCTTCCTCGGCGGAAACTCCGGCAGTTTCCATTGCTTTCTTAAATATACCTTGGTCGGGCTTGCAGGATTTCGCCATATCTGCCGATATGATTCCGGCAGGCTTAAGCCCCTTTAGACGCATCGACTCTTCAACATAACGCAAGTCATCGTTGGTAATCACATATATGGGGAGCTTCGCTCGCTCGAAAAATGGCTTCACATCATCATACAAAGGCGCATGCACCCAGATTTTGCTCCACACCTCATGCATATATTTAAGGTCGCCGACGAGCCCGCAGTTTTCCACGCAATACTCAAGGATTCTGTCGGTTCTTACATCAACCGGCTCGAAAGCATCCCCGTGGCTTGTCACCTCGATTTCTTTGACCTTGGTCCATACGACTTTGAGAATCTCAACCGGACTCTTTAAGTCGCTGTGCGCCATAAAATACGCTATAAGTTCCCTCGTATACGGTTCATCCTCCTGAACCATCGTGCCGGTGTAGTCTATAAAAATTGCCTTAATCATGCAGTAATTCCCCCGTTCTTAATTTACCATCACAATGTACAGATTTAATGTACTTAACATTAAGATTTTACTATCTATAAAGTTCAAAATAAAGCCCACGCGCATGCTTTTTCAGAAACGTCTTATCACGTTTGACAATTCTTTCTTTTTCGGTTATATTAGACCTCGTCTCGGAATCCCGTGTCGGGAATCCGCTTTTACCGCTTAATTACAAGGAGAAATCATGTACAGACAAATGCTTAAACGGCAGAAGTTTCTTCGCGCGCAGATTGAAGAATGCCTGCGTATTATTGATGCCGCTCCGCCGGGGAAACTGGAGGTTCATAAGAATAATTCTTCCTCAAAATGGTTCATTAAGCCAGATAACGGACCACGCACTTACCTCCCTAAATCTGAAACGGAAACCGCCAAGCGTTTAGCCGAGAAAAGAATTGCGCTCTCTCGTCTTTCACTTCTCGAGAAAGAACTCCGCTCAACGGAGATGTATCTTAAACACTATCCGAAAGAAGCAGAAATAATAGGCCTTTCTCAAAAAGAAATTCTTTTTACCGAACTAATTACGCCACAGCCAACGCTTCCCTGGCACTTACAGCCCTTCAACAGCAACCCGGCTTTTCCTGAGAAACTACAGCATCCCAGCTTATCCGGCCACAAACTCAGATCCAAATCCGAGCGCCTCATAGATATGCAGCTCTTTTATCGAAAAATTCCATTTAGATATGAATGTGAGTTGAAACTAGGCGGAACCATCTTCTATCCCGATTTTACTTTTTTCAACGAACGCACTGGTGAATTCAAGTATTGGGAACATTTCGGTATAATGGATAGCTCTCAGTATAAACGAAAAGCCTTTGATAAGACCGAATTCTATATTTCAAACGATATGATTCCCGGTGAGGATGTTTTTTTTACCTACGAAACAGCTAACGCTCCCCTGACAATTACAACTGTTGACAGAATAATTGACTATATTGCCGATTGGCTCTCCTTATAGTCGGATTTTACAGCGCCAGATAACTTCGTTTATCCCAATACTGAAATATCATCTGAACTGGGATAAATTTTGGTGGTTTTTAAGACATTTCTGATGCCTTTTATCCCAATATGAAAAAAAGTATAAATTGGGATAAGTTTTTACAGTTTTTTTATCCCAATTCGCAGATTTTTATCTATTGGGATAAATGGTTTACATAACTTGTATAGCTAGCAATATTTTATATCCCAGAATTGCATTTTTTTACTATTGGGATAACTTGGCGGCAAAAGAAGCCGCTAATTAAGAAAATAGAGCTGTAATCTGCAAAAGAGTGTGGCTATGGCAAAAAAGTAGCCAGTGGTGGAAGGCAACAGCAAAGCAGGAAAGGCTTAAACCTTTCCTGCTTCGTGTGTTAGAGGGACAATTTATTCTACGTCCTGAAGTGCGGCGAAGTCTTCTTCGCCGGTGCGGATTTTTACAACCTTCGAGACGTTGTAAACAAAGATCTTACCATCGCCGATGTGGCCGGTGTAGAGAGCCTTCTTAGCGGCTTCGATGACGGTTTCTACAGGTATCTTGCTGACTACTACTTCAACCTTTACCTTAGGAAGCAAGGTTGCGTCGATTTCAACACCTCTGTACATTTCGCCGGCGCCCTTCTGGATGCCGCAACCCATAACCTGGGTGACTGTCATACCGGTTACGCCGAGATCGTTCATTGCTTTCTTCAAAGCATCGTACTTGGAGAGACGGGCAATGATTACAACCTTTGAAATGCCGGTAGCGGGCTCTATAGGTCTTACGACGCTGACTGCAGCTTCTTTGGCAACCGGTGAAGCTTCGTCGTAGTCGGAAGTGCCGAGGCTTGTGTTTTCGTTAACAGACATTGTCATGGTGTTTGAAGTATCCATGATAGCGAAGCCTGCATATGCTGAAGGAAGACCGTGTTCGGTGGAGTCAAGACCAACGATTTCTTCTTCTTCCGAAACTCTTAATCCAAAGATTGCTTTGATGATTAAGTAAGCGATTGTAATTGTAACTGCGGTCCAGGCTGCAACTGCTGCGAAGCCTACGAGCTGGATGCCGAGGAGCTTAAATCCGCCGCCGTAGAAAAGACCTGTGTAAGTGTCGTTGCCGGGTGCGGAAGTTGTAGCGAAAAGACCTACAGCGATGGTACCCCAGATACCGTTTAAGCAGTGAACTGCAACTGCACCGACGGGGTCATCGACTCTTAACTTGTAATCAAGGAACCAAACACCGAATACTACGAGGAGTCCGGCAATTGCGCCGATTACGATAGCGCCAAAAGCATCTGTTACGTCACAGGGAGCTGTAATAGCTACAAGACCTGCAAGTGAAGCGTTCAAACACATAGATACATCGGGCTTGCCGTATTTAATCCATGTGAAAATCATACATACTACAGTAGCGATTGCTGGAGCAATTGTGGTGGTTACGAAGATGGAACCAAGCTGTTCAACAGATGTTGCTGCAGCGCCGTTGAATCCGTACCAACCAAGCCAAAGAATGAATACACCAAGGCATCCAATGGGAAGGTTGTGGCCGGGGAAAGCGTTAACTTTAACAATCTTACCGCTCTTGTCTTTTTCAAACTTACCGATACGGGGACCAAGAATTGCTGCACCGATTAATGCTGCGATACCGCCTACCATGTGGATTGCGGTGGAACCTGCGAAATCATGGAAGCCAAGTTCTGAAAGCCAGCCGCCGCCCCAGATCCAGTGAGCTTCGATGGGGTAGATAACTGCGGAAATAACTGCAGAGTATACACAGTAGGAAATGAATCTGGTACGTTCAGCCATAGCACCTGAAACGATGGTGGCTGTGGTAGCACAGAATACTAAGTTAAATACGAAGTTGGACCAGTCAAAGTTAGCGTAGTCCGAGAAGATATCAAATCCGGGCTTACCGATGATACCAACAATATCTTCACCAAGTAACAAACTGAAACCGATAAGTATGAATACTACAGTTCCGATACAAAAGTCCATGAGGTTCTTCATTAAGATGTTACCGGTATTCTTGGCTCTTGTAAAACCTGCCTCAACCATTGCAAATCCGGCCTGCATCCAGAAGACCAGTGCGGCTCCGATTAGGAACCATACAGAAAATACTTCACTCATTTTTCATCTCTCCTTCTTGAATTTAAAAGGCGCGTAACCAATTTCGGTCACGCGCCTTTGCGTTTTTAATCTTTATTCAAATCTATACATAGAACAGCATCTGTTCGTATGTGGGATAAGGTAAGAACTCATCGGGGATAAGAAGCTCTGCTTCGTCGGCTACGGCTCTTAACTTCTCCATGTCCGGAATAACCGTCTCATGGTAGAAGGTAGCCTGCTTCTGATAGTCAGCCATCTTCTCTGCCTTCACAACGTCCTTCTTAAGCTTCTCATTAAGGTCATAAATCTTTTCGTAATGGCTGCTTAAAATCTCTGCCTGCTTCTCTTCTGTCTTAGTGCTTAAGCTGTCAGAAAGAGTCTTCTTGGAAAGTGCGGAACCGATTACTTCGTCCGTGTACTCAAGAAGTGCGGGAAGGAACTGCTTAACTACCATATCCTGCATTGTAAGAGCCTCGATGTGAAGGGTCTTGCAGTAATTCTCAAGCATTACCTCGTAGCGAGCCTTAAGCTCTGTCTCGGAATAAATACCGTGCTTCTTAAAGAGTGCCACGTTCTTCTTATCAATAAGTCTCGGAAGAACTTCGGGAGTTGAACGGAAGTTGTAAAGTCCGCGCTTCTCAGCTTCCTTAACCCATTCATCTGTGTAGCCGTTTCCGTTGAAGATAACGCGCTTGTGAGCCTTGATGGCCTTCTTAAGAAGTGTATGTACAGCTTCTTGAAGCTTAGCCTTCGGAACGTCTTTTAACTCTTCGTAGAACTTGCTTAACTCTTCTGCAACAGCTGTGTTAAGAACTGTGTTGGGTCCTGCTACAGAAAAGCTGGAACCTAAAGATCTAAACTCAAACTTGTTACCGGTAAAAGCAAACGGTGAAGTTCTGTTACGGTCTGTGGTATCTTTGGTAAAGTGGGGAAGTACTTTAGCGCCGATATCCATTCTGACCTTACCCTTCTTGTCGAATAACTTATCATTCTCGATAGAATCAAGAACTGCGGTAAGCTCATCGCCAAGGAAGATTGAAATGATTGCGGGAGGTGCTTCGTTGGCTCCGAGTCTGTGGTCGTTGCCTGCACTTGCAACCGAAAGTCTGAGTAAATCTGCGTAATCATCAACTGCGCTGATTACTGCAAGTAAGAATATCAGGAACTGAATGTTCTCATCGGGTGTCTTGCCGGGATCGAGTAAGTTCTCGCCGCCGGTCATGCTGATGGACCAGTTGTTATGCTTACCTGAACCGTTCACACCTGCGAAAGGCTTCTCGTGAAGAAGGCATACATAACCGTGTTTCTTGGCTACCTTCTTCATGATTTCCATTGTGAGCTGGTTTCTGTCGACTGCTACGTTGGTAGTATCGAATACAGGAGCTAACTCATGCTGGCAGGGAGCTACTTCGTTGTGCTTGGTCTTGGCGGGGATACCAAGTTTCCAAAGCTCTTCGTCAAGCTCGTGCATGTATTCGGAAACTCTGGGCTTCAAAGCTCCGAAGTAGTGGTCTTCCATTTCCTGACCCTTGGGAGGCATTGCACCGAGAAGTGTTCTTCCGGTGAAGATTAAGTCCTTACGTTTCTTGTAATCTTCTTCATCGATAAGGAAGTATTCCTGCTCGGGACCTACCGTTGTGGTAACGCCTGTAGCATCGTCACGACCAAGAAGCTTAAGAACCTTAACGGCCTCTCTGCTGATTGCTTCCATGGAACGAAGAAGTGGTGTTTTCTTATCAAGTGCTTCACCGCTGTAGGAGCAGAAGGCTGTGGGGATGCAAAGCGTTCCGTCCTTGATGAATGCGGGGGATGTGGGATCCCAGTTTGTATAGCCTCTTGCTTCGAAGGTAGCTCTGATGCCGCCTGAAGGGAAGCTTGATGCATCGGGCTCGCCCTTAACAAGTTCCTTGCCGGAGAAGTCCATTGTGATATCTCCGCAAGCGCCGGGGGAAATGAAGCTGTCGTGCTTCTCGGCTGTGTATCCGGTCAAAGGCTGGAACCAATGTGTAAAATGTGTTGCGCCGTGTTCGATGGCCCATTCTTTCATGGCAACCGCAACAGCATTGGCAACGTCAAGTTCAAGATGTGTATTATTGTCAATTGTCTTTCTTAATGCCTTGTAAATGTCCTTAGGCAGCTTGTCTCTCATTACCTTGTCGTTAAAAACAAGCGATCCGTAAATTTCAGGAATTTTTTTGTCCATTGTCCTCTCCTTTCAAATTTCCGCTCCGGGGTCCGCGCCACCCCTTTTCGGGCAAAAGAAAAGGCGCCTTAGGAATCAAATCCTAAAGCGCCGTTGCTTTATGTAGTACACAATATACTCGTTCGTTTCATTTGTCAACAGGTTTTTTTAAAATTTTTCTGTGGGATAATTTCCGTCAAAGCAAGCCTTGCAAACAGGGAGATTATCGACCATCCTGTCAAACTTCTCAACCTTGGCATAGCAAAGAGAGTCTGCGCCGATGCGCTTTCTTATCTCCTCAACACCGTTTCCGCCTGCGATAAGCTGCGAGTTGTCGGGCACGTCCGTACCGTAAAAACAAGGGTACAAGAAAGGCGGTGAACTGATGCGCACGTGAACTTCCCTGGCACCTTTCTCCTTAAGGAGCTTAATAAGGTTAGCCATGGTGGTGCCGCGTACGATAGAGTCGTCAATTATGACGATACGCTTACCCTTAACCGCGCTCTCGATAACGTTAAGCTTAAGATGAACTGCGACGGTACGCTCGTTCTTGTCGGGCTTTATGAAGGTGCGACCCATGTAGCTGTTCTTGTGAAACACAAGGCCGAAGGGAATGCCCGAACGTGACGAATAGCCTTCGGCTGCGGCGAGTCCCGAGTCGGGAACGCCCGTCACGATATCCGCATCCACGGGATAATCGTCGGCGAGTTCCTCGCCGGCTTTAAAGCGCGCATCATACACGCTCTTACCGTCTATTACGGAATCCAGTCTTGCAAAATAAATATATTCAAAGATGCAATGCGCGTGTCTTCCGCCCACAAGCGTCTTGTCTGAAGCTATGCCGTCCTTGGAAATAGTGATAATCTCGCCGGGCTCCACATCTCTTACGAACTCGGCGTCAACAGCCGACAATGCGCAGGACTCCGAGGCAAGCACGAAGTCTTCACCACGCTTGCCGATGCAAAGAGGCTTAAGTCCCAGCGGATCTCGCATAGCTACAAGCTTGCGGGGACTCATGATGATAATCGCGAAGCTTCCCTTGAGCTTACCGGACACGTTCTTCACCGCATCCTGAATGGTGGGTGTATGGGCGCGTTCTTTGGCTATTAAAAGCGCCAGGACTTCGGTGTCCGTATCGCTTCTGAAAACGGTTCCGTCGTTTAAAAGTTCTTCTTTTAACTCGGGTGCATTGGCAATGTTACCGTTATGAACGGTGGCCAGAGTGCCCTTTGAGTAGTTAAACACTACGGGCTGAGCGTTCTCAAGAGAGCTTGCGCCGGTAGTCGAGTAGCGCACGTGACCGACACCGATGTTGCCGTGAAGCGAGCTAAGCTTGTCACCCTTGAAAACCTCGCTCACAAGGCCCATGCCCTTATAGAAGCTGATGTTGCCCTTCTCACCGGTGGTATCGCAAAGCGCCATACCCGCCGACTCCTGCCCGCGATGCTGAAGCGCCGTAAGGCCAAAGAAAATGTCCTTGGCAACATCCCTGTCCTTAGTGTATATTCCGAAAACTCCGCATTTCTCTCTGGGTTTATCCATACCGAACCCGTCCTCCAAACTATGCATTAATCGTAGAAACCCCCATATCCTGCTCTTCAAGCACGTCGAGTACAACTCTTAATGTATCAAGTGATGTAAACATCGTAACGTTATTCTCCGTCGCGCAGCGTCTGATGGCAGCGCCGTCCTCATAGTGAACGCCCGAAAGTATCGCACGGGTATTGATAACGTAGCTTACGCCGCCCGCCTTGATGGCCTCCAAGATTTCCGTACTGCCTTCGCTTAACTTCTTGCGAATCTTGTTCTTAACACCGTAGTCGGATAAGTACTTACCCGTAAGCGATGTAGCCTCGATATTGAAGCCAAGGTCGTAGAATCGCTTGATTAAAGGCATCGCCTCAATCTTGTCTTCGTCGGCAAGAGATACGATTACCGTACCATGTGTGCGAATCTTAACGCCCGAAGCGGTAAGTGCCTTGTACATGGCTCTGTGAAGCTTAGCATCGTAGCCGATAGCCTCACCCGTAGACTTCATCTCTGGTGACAGGTACGAGTCCATACCCTTAAGCTTAAGGAACGAGAATGCAGGCACCTTAACATAGTATCTGTCTGACTTCGGAAGGTCCTCGGTAATACCCTGCTCCCTTAAACTCTGTCCCAGCATAACCTTCGTAGCAATGTCCGCAAGCATGATGCCTGTAGCCTTGGAAATAAAGGGCACGCTTCGTGAAGATCTCGGGTTAACCTCGATGATGTAAACGTTGTCGGATTCGTCTACAATAAACTGTATGTTAAAAAGTCCCACGATGCCTATGCCGAGGCCTAAGCGCTTGGTGTAGTCAAGGATTGTTTCTTTTACCGTCTCCGATACCGTGAAAGGCGGGTATACGCTTATAGAGTCACCCGAATGGATACCGGTACGCTCTACAAGCTCCATGATACCGGGCACGAATACTTCCTTGCCGTCGCAGATTGCGTCGACTTCGAGCTCCTTACCCATGATGTATTTATCAACCAATACAGGTCTGTCCTCATCAACTTCCGCAGCGTTTTTAAGGTAATTCTCCATCTCGGAAGGCTTGGATACTATCTGCATAGCACGTCCGCCGAGGACAAAAGAAGGTCTTACAAGCACAGGATAACCAATCTTCTCGGCAATCTTAATGCCCTCTTCGATACTTGAAGATACATATCCTTCGGGCTTGGGAATCTTAAGTTCATCAAGAAGCTTTTCGAATAAATCTCTGTCTTCTGCCTTGTCGATAGCCTCAACGCCCGTACCTATAAGCGTTACACCTTTTTCATGAAGCGATGCCGCAAGGTTGATGGCAGTCTGGCCGCCGAGAGACACGATAACACCGTCAGGCTGCTCCATATCGATGATATTCATAACGTTCTCGGTACATAAAGGCTCAAAATAAAGCTTGTCCGCCGTAGTATAGTCTGTGGATACAGTCTCGGGGTTGTTATTAATGATAATCGCCTCATATCCAAGGCTCTTAATCGTCTTAACCGCATGAACGGTCGAATAGTCAAACTCCACGCCCTGACCGA
>JAFYDI010000037.1 GCA_017544835.1 Lachnospiraceae bacterium
CTGTCGCAAGACTTTAGACAGCAACCTCATATATACTTGCCAATGTTCAAAAGAGTGCCTTTGGTGAGCAACGCACTAAACGGTTTTCTCTTAAAACTTGTTGCTGGGTATATTATAGCACATATGTTCGATATCTGCAATAAAAAAGTCTCCTCCCACCGCCCGAGGGCAGTGGGTTTCCGCTTACTACAACCGAAAGGAATTTATTTATGAAAGAATCATATAATGCATATAGCATAGAGAAATATCAAGAAGCATATAGATGGGAAGGCCGCAAGGAAGAACGCGTTAATACAGAACGCGAGAGAAAACGTGCTGATGAAGCAGAGAAAAGATTGGAAGAAGAGAAACAAAGAGCAGAAGAAGAGAAACAAAGAGTAGAAGAAGCAGAAAAAGAAGCTCAAAAATATAAAGAACTGCTTAAGAAGAATGGAATAAAAATAGAGTAAAACAAAGATTGCTTATAACAGGTACTGATAAAAGTGGATGTGGTTACACATCCACTTTTATTGTGCACTTTCACGAAAAACTCCCACAATTTCTACTTATTAACACACAAACGCCGAATTTTCTTATTGAAATTGACTAATTTTTCCATTGATAGTAAGATATATAAGGTTATTCATGCCACAGGATATGTGTTTTTTGTGTGTCTTTTGTTTGCAGGAACACCTGCACGATAAGGATTGAGGGCTTAGAGGGTTATAAGACGCAATGATTTCAGCGCATATGTACAATCTCATACTTACAGCCGAAGAAACGCAGGTAAATCGTAACTTCCGCTCCGTAATCATTCTTTGCGGCTTTGCGACCCTGATTATGCTGATTGTAGCAGCCAAGCTTTTCTACGACCGTGTAATCGGTCCAAAACTTGATGAGCTTGAGTCCGGCGCGCCAAAGCAAAAGAAGAAGAAAAACAACAATTCTAACGGCAAAACCAACAAAGTCAACAAAGCCAATACCAATACTAAATATAATGACATAGATGAATCAGACGATTCGGAAGATGACGAGGATGATTTCGCATTTGAATATGCTTCTATTGAAGAAGATGACGAAGAAATAGAAGTCGAAGCGGAAAAACCTGAAGTCAAAGAAGAAAAAGAAGAAGATACAAAGGTTGAAGTCAACGAGCCGAAGAAAACGAGTCCAAAGAAGAAGACTCAGAAACCAAAGACACAGACTCAGAAACCAAAGACACAGACTCAGAAACCAAAGACACAGGCTCAGAAACCAAAGACACAGGAAACAAAATCTTCAACAAAGAAGGAAGAAGAGTGATGGCAGCGAGGTATCAGGTTGACATGCACTGCCATATTCTCCCGGGGATTGACGACGGATCACAGAGTATGCGAAGCACCGTCAAAATGCTGAAGATTGCCGCAGCGTCCGGCACCACGCATATGATTGCAACCCCGCATTTCAAGGAAAGGCATCATAACGCATCTCCTGAAACGATTCACAGATTGGTAAGTGAAGTACAGGAAGTTGCCGATGAAAAGAATTTAGGTATTAAGATTTACCCCGGCAACGAGATCATGTTCTTCTCAGACTTAGAGGAAGCCTTTGACAGAGGCAAGATACAAACCATGAACGGCACGGATTATCTTCTCGTAGAGTTCTATCCGGATGAAGAATTCAGCCGTATCAGACAAGGTATGGAAACGGTACAGAGCATAGGACTCCACCCGGTACTTGCCCATGTAGAAAGATTCTTAGCACTTAGGAAGGATATCAGCAAGGTCGAAGAACTCAAAGAAAGAGGAGTCATGATCCAGACCAATGCATCTTCCGTAACAGGTGGGCAGGGATTTCAGACCAGGCAGTATATCAAGAAATTACTTAAGAAAGAACTCATCGACTTAGTCGGCACGGATGCACACCATTACGAGAGCAGAACCCCGGAGATGGGGAAATGTGCCGAATATTTATACAAGAAGTACGATGAAGACTATATAGACAGGATTCTTTATAAGAATGCGATGGAATTATTCCAACTATAGAGCCAAACATGCCACCAACAATTCGATTATAAGACTTATCGATTAATGCAATGGTATTATTCCGGCTTTATTGATTACCGGAAGAATGGAGACTCACTATGAACGAAGCAAATGTAAGTACAAATCCGCAAAAAGACGATACCGTGGAAATCAACCTTTGGGAGATTGCCTTATATCTTTTCCACTGGTTGTGGCTTTTGGCAGTCGCAGGCTTAGTAGCCGGCGCAATCGCCTTTTCCTACAGTGCATTTATTTTAACACCAATGTACACCTCAACAACGAAAGTGTATATCTTAAGCAAGCAGGGTAATGATGACAAAGTAACTTTATCCGACACCCAGCTTGCTAATAACATTACCAAGGACTTCAAGGAAATGATTAAGTCCCGTACGGTAGTGGAAACGGTGATCAGAGATTTGAACTTAAGCGAATCCTATGGTTCCTTAGCCGGAAGAATATCAGTTTCCAACGCAACCGATACCCGTGTGGTAGGAATCTCCGTCAAGGATGCGGATCCGAAGAAAGCACAGATGCTTGCAAATTCCATTCGTGATGTTGCAGGAAATCATATTCGCGAGGTAATGGATTTGGAAGCAGTTAACGTTGTAGATGAAGCAAACCTTCCGGAATCCCCGAGTGAACCATCCAAGAAGAAGTATACGTTAATCGGTTTCTTAATCGGAGTTGTAGCCAGCGCTGCAGTCCTAATCCTTCGTTTCTACTTAGATGACTCCATTAAGTCAAGCGATGATATTGAGAAATACTTAGGTCTTTCCACTCTTGCCTCCATTCCGGTATTTGAATCCGAAGAGGATGCCAAGAAGAAAAAAAAGAAAAAATCCCGAAATCATCAACATGAGCCACAGCAACAGGCAGAAGTCTAAAAGACAGACGTGATATAAATGTAATAAACAAGAGGAAAACAGAACATGCAGGAAGTAAACTTAAAACAGGAAAACCTGGACTTTAGATCCAAAGAAGCTTTTAAGACTCTCAGAACCAATATCGAGTTCTCGGGAAATAAAATCAAAAGTGTATTCTTTACAAGTACCATTCCGAATGAAGGTAAATCTACTGTTGCATTTGAAACTGCAAGCTCTTTCGCGGAAAGCGGAAAGCGAACACTCTTCATTGACGGAGATTTAAGAAAGTCAGTTCTTAAGAATCGCTATAAAACCGGCAGAATTCAGTTCGGCTTTACTCATTACTTAATCGGCAAGAACGAGTGGGAAGACGTGATTTGCAATACCAATGTTTCGAACCTTTTCCTGGTATTTGCGGGTCCGATTCCGCCGAACCCTACAGAGCTTCTTGTGGGTGACAGGTTCGCAGAATTTATCGAGAAGGTAAAAGAGGAATTCGATATCATCATCATTGATGCACCGCCCGTAGGCTCCGTTATCGATGCAGCCATTATCTCCAGGCAATGTGACGGCGGTATCTTGGTAATCGGTTCTGGAGAAACCTCCTACCGCTATGCCAGAAAGACCAAGGAACAGCTTGAGAAAGCCGGTTGTAAGATTTTCGGCTGCGTCTTAAATAAAGCTAGTGTTGGCGGTAAAGGTTATTATAGCAAGTACTATGGCAGATATTATGGCAGATACTACGGCAAGTACTACGGCAAATATTACGGCAATTATTACGGAAATGATGACGGGAATCAGTAATGACAGTACCCAGAAAGAAAAAGTTAATTGAACATTGGAAGATCATCGCACTTGGTTTGATGGCTTTCGATTATATTGCGATCCACTTAGCCTATTTCCTGGCGCTGTGGTTTCGTTTTGATTGCCGTTTCTCTGAGATTCCGATTGGTTTCTTAAACGGATACCTTTGCTACATCATTATCTATGCTTTTGTATCCATCGTGGTATTCTGGTTATTCGGCATGTATAAGTGTGTCTGGAGTTTCGTGAGCTACCCCGAAGTCCTTCGTTTCTCGCTCGGATCTGCACTGGCATCACTTATTTATTACTTTGTATTTACATTCTTTGTATACAGAATGCCCTTATCCTATCATGTATTCGGCGCACTCTTTCAGCTTATGCTGATTCTTTCGATTCGTGTTTCCTACCGAGTTCTTAATTATTTCAAGGCATTTGCAGCAGGCAGAAACGATGAAACATATGACCGCGTCATGTTAATCGGTGCCGGTTCTGCAGGGCAGTTAATCTTACGTGACATCCGTACCACTGAAGTCATTAAAGAAAAAGTGGTCTGCATCATTGATGACAATCCCAATAAATGGGGACGTTACTTAGAGGGCGTTTCCATTGTGGGTGGCAGGGACGATATCCTTCCGAGCATTGAGAAATATCATGTGAACAAGATTTATCTTGCAATTCCCTCTGCATCCGCTTCCACAAAGCGAGATATTCTGAATATCTGCAAGGAAACGGACTGCGAATTAAAACAGTTACCGGGTATGTATCAGTTTGTAACCAATCAGGTATCTGTCAAAGCCATGAAGGACGTGGCAATCGAAGACTTACTGGGCCGTGAACCGATTAAGGCAGATATGCATGAAGTATATGAATTCATCAATGACAAGGTAGTCCTTGTTACCGGTGGCGGCGGATCCATCGGGTCTGAGCTTTGCAGACAGATTGCGGCACATCATCCGAAGCAGCTCATTATCTTTGATGTCTATGAGAACAACGCATATGCAATCCAGTTGGAGCTTCGTCAGAAGTATCCGGAACTCAATCTCGAAGTATTAATCGGGTCAGTTCGAGACAGTCGTCGTATGTACGAACTCTTTGAGGATTACAGACCACAGATTGTTTACCATGCGGCAGCACATAAGCATGTGCCCTTGATGGAGGACAGCCCTTGTGAGGCAATTAAGAATAATGCCATCGGAACCTATAAGACCGCATATGCAGCCATGACTCACGGATGCGAGAGATTCGTACTGATTTCTACTGATAAGGCTGTGAATCCGACTAATATCATGGGTGCTTCTAAGAGACTCTGTGAAATGATTATCCAGAGTTTCGATGCGAAGATTAAAGCCGGAAAGGCTGATGAAATTCCGCAGTTATTCACTCACGAACCTGCACTTAAGGAAACCATGGGTAAGAATTCGGAACTTCTTAAGAATGTGAAGACTGAGTTTGTTGCGGTAAGATTCGGTAATGTCTTAGGCAGTAACGGATCCGTTATCCCGATATTCAAGAAACAGATTGAACAGGGCGGACCGGTATGTGTAACCCATCCGGATATCGTAAGATATTTCATGACCATTCCCGAAGCAGTAAGTCTTGTAATGCTTGCCGGCACTTATGCACACGGTGGTGAGATTTTTGTTCTTGACATGGGAAGTGAAGTAAAGATTGATACTTTGGCCAGAAACTTAATCAAGCTTTCCGGTTATAAGCCTGATGTGGATATCATGATCAAATATACCGGTTTAAGACCCGGAGAGAAGCTTTATGAAGAGAAGCTGATGGCGGAAGAAGGACTTAGGAAGACGGATAATGATTTGATTCATATCGGTATGCCGATTCCGTTTGAGGTGGATTCGTTCTTAAAAGAGCTGGACGAACTGATGCTAGCGGCCTATAAGAATGATGCGGATATTAAAGAGAAGGTGCAGAAAGTAGTAACGACGTATCATCCGGCAGAACTGTGTTAAATATAATTGCTTGGGATTACAATGATAGGGCAATTATGTCCTATCATATGTTTGTTTAATGAGAAGATAGTAAGGGCGAAAAAAACATGAGAGATTATCGAAACGATTTAAGGTTTGCAGGAATTACACCATTTGAGAATAAGATTTGGCTTGCTTCTCCTACCATGCATGGGGAAGAACAAGCTTGGATAAATGATGCGTTTGAAACGATGGTGGTATAATAGGAACAACCGCTCCTATCCCAGTAAAATCAAGGCTTGCTGATGTACACTAGCAACAATCGTACTCCTAAGAGCAAAAGAAATGATAGATTATTCGTCAGATTTAGGAGTGTTTGAGTCGTTTAAATTGTTTTGTGAATTTGAAATTGCCATTAGCCGTAACATTCCTGAAATGTTATTCCATAACATTTCTCTTCCGTCAGCCGGTAA
>JAFYDI010000038.1 GCA_017544835.1 Lachnospiraceae bacterium
CCGTTTATATACTTGGAGGGGCGATGAGGTATCCCGAGGAACTGATTGAAGAAGTCAGACTTCGTAACGACATAGTGGACGTGGTAGGAAGCTGTGTGAAGATCCAGAAGAAAGGGTCTTCATACTTTGGTCTGTGCCCGTTTCACAGTGAAAAGTCGCCTTCTTTTTCTGTCTCTCCTCATAAGCAGATGTATTATTGCTTCGGTTGCGGAGCGGGAGGAAATGTAATTTCCTTTGTAATGAATTACGAGAATTTCTCTTTCCAGGAAGCGGTTAAGTACCTTGCGGACCGCGCGGGCATCAAGCTTCCGGAAATTGAATATACACAGGAACAACGGGCCAAAGAAGCCCGTCGCGTGCGGCTCCTTGAAGCCAACAGAGAGGCGGCCGCCTACTTCTATTATCAACTGCGGCACAAGCAGGGTGAAGCGGGTTATCGGTACTTAACGGGGCGAGGACTTTCGGACGAGACGCTTAATAAGTTCGGTCTCGGATTCTCCAATGTTACGAGCAATGACTTAGTTAAATACCTTGAATCGAAGGGCTTTGATGATGACATCATCAAAGAGGCCGGGCTTGCTTCTTTTGACGAAAAATACGGAATGCAGGACAAGTTCTGGAACAGGGTTATGTACCCGATTCAGGACATAAATCACAGGGTTATAGGTTTCGGCGGACGAGTTATGTCGGATGCCAAGCCCAAGTATTTAAACTCCCCGGAGACGCCTGTGTTCGATAAGAGCCGTAACTTATACGGACTTAACTTTGCGCGTACTTCACGCAAGAATCATTTTATCTTGTGTGAAGGCTACATGGACGTAATTGCCATGCATCAGGCTGGCTTTACCGAAGCGGTGGCGTCGCTTGGTACGGCTTTTACGTCGGGACAGGCCAATATACTTAAGCGTTATACGGATTCTGTGTATCTTGCATACGATTCGGACGGCGCGGGAACTGCGGCGGCACTCAGGGCCATAGGCATATTAAGGGAAGTGGGGATGACCGGCAAGGTTATCAACATGAAGCCTTACAAGGACCCGGATGAATTCATTAAGAATCTCGGAGCCGAGGCTTTTGAGGAGCGTATTAAGGAAGCTGAGAACAGTTTCTTTTTCGAAATAAGGCAGCTTGAGGCGGGCTTTAATCTTAAGGACCCGGACGAGCGTACCAAATTTACCAAGGAAATCGGTGCCAAGCTTATGAATTTCCCCGACGAAATCGAGAGGGACAATTATTTAAGCGCGGTTTGCGATAAATACAACATCGGTGTGGACAGTCTTAAGAAGCTTGTGGCTTCTCTTGCTGCCAAGAACGGCGGAGAGTATAAGCCCATAGAGCGGCCGAAGTCAGGTATTCACAAGCCTGAGCCCGATGCCAATATCAAGAGAGTGCAATGCTTTCTTCTTACATGGCTTTCGGATGAGCCGGAGGTTTACAAGATTGTTAAGGAGTATATTACTCCCGATGATTTTACCGACGAGTTGTACAAGGCAGTTGCCACCAAGCTTTTTGCCGACTTAGATAATGGGGTGCTTAATCCCGCAGCTATAGTAAGTATGTTTGAAGACGAAGAAGAGCAGGCGACGGTTGCCAAGATATTTAATTCAAATCTCACGGAAGTAACCGATAGGAGTTCACGAGAGAAAGCACTTAAAGACCTTGTGTACAATGTCAAGAAGAACAGTGTGGATCAAGCGGCGGCAAGGCCGGGCCAGACAATGGAAGACATGATGAAAGACATTGAGAACAAGAAAGCTCTCGAGAAACTTCGTAAAATCGAGTTTCACCTGGATAACTAGAAAGGAAGAGTAACCCATGGACGAGAATATGGTAGCGAAATTTGAAGAGAGGATTAAAGAATTCCTCGCTCACTGCCGCAAGAAGAAGAACATGATTGAGTACCGCGAGATTACAGAGTTTTTTGCGGATCTTAATCTTGAAGAAGAACAGTATGATAAGGTTATGGATGCCCTTGAGGCAGCAGGCGTAGACATCATGCAGCTTCCCGAAGAGGAAGAAGTCGACGATGACTTTATTCCCGACGACGAGCTCCTTGAAGATGTAGACGTTGAGAACATTGATTTGTCCGTTCCCGAAGGCGTAAGTATTGAGGACCCTGTCCGCATGTACTTAAAGGAAATCGGTAAGGTGCCGCTTCTTAGCGCCGAAGAGGAAATTGAACTGGCTAAGAAGATGGAGAAGGGCGACGAGGATGCCAAGAAGCGTCTTGCAGAAGCTAACCTTCGTCTTGTAGTATCCATTGCCAAGAGATATGTGGGAAGAGGAATGTTGTTCCTTGACCTTATTCAGGAAGGTAACTTAGGTCTTATTAAGGCAGTTGAGAAGTTCGACTACCGCAAGGGCTATAAGTTCTCCACATACGCAACATGGTGGATTCGTCAGGCCATTACCCGTGCTATCGCGGACCAGGCCCGTACCATCAGAATCCCTGTACATATGGTTGAAACCATCAACAAACTTATCAGAGTTTCAAGACAGTTGTTACAGGAGTTGGGACGTGAACCTACCCCCGAAGAAATCGCTGAGGAAATGGACATGTCCGTTGACCGTGTAAGAGAAATCCTTAAGATTTCTCAGGAGCCCGTTTCTCTTGAGACACCTATCGGTGAAGAGGAAGACTCACATCTTGGCGATTTTATCCCCGACGATCAGGTACCGGTTCCCGCCGATGCCGCAGCATTTACCCTTCTTAAGGAGCAGCTCGTTGAAGTACTCGGTACTTTAACAGACAGAGAGCAGAAGGTGTTAAGACTTCGTTTCGGTCTTGACGACGGCAGGGCTCGTACCCTTGAAGAAGTAGGTAAGGAATTTAACGTAACCCGTGAGCGTATCAGACAGATTGAAGCTAAGGCTTTAAGAAAGCTTCGTCATCCCAGCCGCTCCAGAAAACTTAAGGATTACCTCGACTGATGAAATTATCTTTAAGAATGGAAACGGTTAAGAATACCGTAATTCCCTGCAATACCGCCTGCGATATAGGTTGTGACCACGGTTTTGTGTCCATAGCCTTGGTGCAGGAAGGTATAGCTAAAAGAGTGATAGCATGTGACATTAACAAAGGTCCTTTGCAGGCCGCTTCGGATAATATTGCGGCGGCGGGGCTGTCGGATGCTATTGAGACCAGATTATCAGATGGTTTACATAAAGTTACAACCGGAGACGCGCCCGATACCGTAATTATTGCGGGTATGGGCGGAGCGCTTACGGTCAAGATATTATCGGAGGCTTCCGATGTGTTAAAATCGGTGACGCAGCTTGTGTTACAGCCTCAGTCGGAACTGTTTCTTGTTAGAAAATGGTTAAGGTGTAATGGCTATAATATCTTGAAAGAGCGCTTTTTATGTGATGCGGGCAAGTATTATTTTGTAATGGATGTCCGCCCCGGAGACAGTGCGCCCCACACCGAGGAAGAATATGCTTTTTACGATGAGTTCTCAGAGTTTCTTTTGCAGGATAAGGACCCGTTGTATCGGGAGTACCTTAAGAAGGGCATCGAGAACAATGAGACGTATTTAAAGGGCATGCCCGAGGAAAAGCGGGGAGAGCTGATACACAAGACGGATTTACTTAAGAAAGCACTTTTAATGACAGAGTAACCTAGGAGGAATACCCATGGCAGTACTTAACATTAACGGTCAGACTTGCGAAGTTTCGGAAGGAACACCTTTTGAGGCAGTAGCGCAGAAATTCCAGCACGAGTATCGCAACACCATCGCACTGGTTAAAGACAACGGAAAGATTAAAGAATTGTTCAAAACGGTTAAGGGTGATTCGAACGTTGAGTTCATCACTCTTGACGATTCGATAGGTCATAAGACTTATGCGCGAAGCGCCATCATGCTGATGGTTAAGGCAGCTTACGATGTATTCGGCAAGGACAGCAGCGCGCGTGTGAAGGTTGAGTTTGTAATCGGCAACGGCTACTATTGCAGCCCTCAGGGAAGCATGGTGCTTACACCCGACAAGATTAAAGCGATTAAAGAAAGAATGCTTGAACTTGTACAAGAAAATATTCCTTACATGAAGAAATCAATTTCAAGGGATGAAGCGATTGATCTCTTTAAAAAGTACAACTTTGAAGACAAGGTAAGTCTTTTTAAGTACAGAAGAGGCTCATCGGTTAACGTATATCGTCTTGATGATTATTATGATTATTATTACGGATATATGGTTCCTTCAACGGGCTATGTGAAGTGGTTCGACATTGTTCCTTACGATAAGGGATTTATGCTTGTTATTCCCGATACGGATGCGCCCACAGAGGTTAAGCCTTTCGATGACAGGCCTACGCTTTTTAAGACTATTAATGAGACCTCCCGCTGGAGTGAGACCCTTGGCATTGCAACTGTCGGTCAGTTAAATGATGCTATCTGCAAAGGCGAAATTAACGATTTGATTCTCGTGCAGGAAGCTTTGCAGGAGCGTAAGATCGGTGAAATTGCAGCGGATATCGTAAAGCGCGGCGGCGTTAAGTTTGTTATGATTGCAGGTCCTTCTTCTTCGGGTAAGACCACATTCTCACACAGACTTTCCGTTGAACTTCGTACTTACGGACTTAAGCCCCATCCCATCGGAGTGGACGATTACTTTGTAAATCGTGAGCAGACTCCCAAGGACAAAGACGGTAACTACAACTTTGAGTGCCTTGAGGCAATTGACGTTGAGCAGTTTAATAAAGACATGACCGCTCTTTTAAGAGGCGAGCGTGTGGAGCTTCCCACCTTTAACTTTAAGACCGGTCGCAGAGAGTACAAGGGTAACTTTAAGCAGCTTGGTCCCGATGATGTTCTCGTAATCGAGGGTATCCACGGACTTAATCCCAAGATGTCTTACAGTCTTCCCGACGAAAGCAAGTATCGCATTTATATAAGTGCGCTTACAAGCATTAACATTGATGAACATAACCGTATCCCTACCACCGACGGCAGACTCTTACGCCGCATGGTGCGTGATGCCAGAACCCGTGGCACAAGCGCTCAGAACACCATTAAGATGTGGCCGAGCGTACGACGCGGTGAGGAAGAGAACATCTTCCCCTTCCAGGAATATGCGGATACGATGTTTAACTCCATATTATTATATGAGCTTGCGGCATTTAAGACTTACGCCGAGCCGCTGCTCTTTGATATCGGACCTGAAGAGCCTGAGTATTACGAAGCCAAGAGACTTCTTAAGTTCCTTGAGTATTTCGTGGCGCTCGATCCCAAGGTCGTTCCCAACAACTCAATTTGTAGGGAATTCATCGGCGGAAGCTATTTTAACGTATAACATTTAGTGAGTAGGACAGATGATCGCGGCTGCGTAAGCAGGTGAGGAAAGTCCGGGCTTCATAGGGCAGGATGCCGGATAACGTCCGGTGGAGGTGACTCCCAGGCCAGTGCAACAGAAATAAACCGCCCCGCGGGCTTGTCCCGCGAGGTAAGGGTGGAAAGGCAGTGTAAGAGACTACCGTGCTTGTGGTAACACAAGTAGCCATGTAAACCCCATCCGAAGCAAGACCAAGAATGCCTTTTGGCAGGAAAACCATAGATTGGCCCGATCTGTTTTCCGGTAGGTCGCTTGAGCTCGTCGGTAACGACGTTCCTAGAAAGATGATCATCCACGACATAACCCGGCTTATCGTCTTACTCACATTTGTTTAATAAAGGTATGAGGGTATTAAAATTTATTAAGCTTTGCGTGATTATGCTTTTGTGCCTGAGCGTATTTTCTGCTTGTGGCACAAAATCTGCGTTTAGCGAAGAAGAATTAATCAATGTACTCCAGAAGCCGACGGTTATGATAACGGTCGGTTCATCGCATGCAAGCGGAGTTATTGTGAGAAATGACGATAAAGGACTTGTGCTTGCATCGGTTACACACCTGCTTAACGGTTACGAGCAGGGCATCATCAGATTCGCCGACGGCCATGCGGGCTTCGCAGATGTAGCATATTGCGACGAGAAGTCCGACATTACGCTTCTTACTATTAAGAGAAGCGATATGGATGCGGCCTTTGCCGATTCTCTCGAGACTGTAGTGTGCGATGAGGCTGCGTATGACGCGCTTGCTACGGACGATACGGTCTATGTGGTAGGCTCGGCGGTAGATGTTGCGGCTAACGTTATGAAAGGCACCTTCAAGGAGAAGGACTACTACGTGCCTGAGTTCGACCAGTATCTTTTGTACCTCTACTGTGATTCTTTTCCCGGTATGAGCGGTGCGGGAGTATATACGTCGGAAGGCAAGTTTATAGGCCTTGTGGCGGGAGGAAGCGACAATTCGGAGACGGTTGTCATAGAACTTCCCGATATTTTGAAGGCTCTTGAAAGTCTTGATTGGTAAAAGAAAACAGCGCATGCATTTTTGTACTGCTTTACATAAATAGTTTACATAAGTTACACATATAGGAGGTTTTATAGTATTATGACACAGATTGATGTTATTTCCGGCTTCCTGGGAGCGGGTAAGACCACTCTTATCAAGAAGCTTTTGGCAGAAGCCCTTAAGGGCACCAAGGTAGTATTAATTGAGAACGAGTTTGGCGAAATCGGAGTAGACGGCGGATTTCTTAAGGACGCAGGCATTGAAATCAAAGAGATGAACCAGGGATGTATCTGCTGTTCGCTCGTAGGCGATTTCAGAACTTCTCTTGCCGAAGTTATCGAGACTTACGCTCCCGAGAGAATTTTAATCGAGCCTTCGGGTGTAGGTAAGCTTTCGGATGTTCAGAGAGCTGTTATCGAAGCAAGCGAGAGCGCAGGCGTTAAGCCCGGCTCTTCCGTAGCGGTAGTAGATGCTTCCAAGTGCAAGATTTACATGAAGAACTTCGGTGAGTTCTTTATCGACCAGATTGAGCACGCCGGCACCATCATTCTCAGCCGTACCCAGAACATGGACGAGGCTAAGCTTGAAAAGGTTGTAGAGATGATTCGTGAGCACAACAAGGATGCCAAGATTGTTACAACTCCTTGGGACGAGCTTACAGGCAAGTATATTCTTGAGACTTTTGAATCCGTTTCTTCTTTTGAGGAAGAACTTATGAAGGAATTCGAGGAAGAGCACGAACACCATCATCACCACGATGATGACGACGATGATGAACCGTTCAGGAACATGATCCTGCATCCAAAACATCATTACAGTGAAGAAGAACTGGCCAAGGCTTTAAGCGATATTCCGGAAGACATCATCCGTATC
>JAFYDI010000039.1 GCA_017544835.1 Lachnospiraceae bacterium
AGTATAATGCGTTACGCAAGAATTATTTCTCGTAGAACAGTACTCCCAAAGTGTTGGGGCCGCAGTGGCTGGAAATAACGCCGCCCGCTCTGGTCTCCAAAACTTCGTCAAATACGCCGAGTCCCTCAAGGTAGTCTCGTACCTCTTTAACAAGCTCGCGACTGCAACCCGAGTGAGTGATGAAAACCCTTGCCGGATGGGCATTCTTAAGGTCTTCTTCAAGCCCCGTGGCATAAGTCATGATAGCGTGCTCCACGTGGCCGCGAAGCTTTCTTGCAACTCCCATGGCACCGTCTTTAACCTCGATAATCGGGTGAATTCTCAAGGTATTGGCAAGAAGCGCCGTAACCGCGCTGCAACGACCGCCGCGCGCCAGATATGTAAGCGTGTCGATTACAAAGCTTGCGCGTACCTTCGCCCTGTCCTCATTTATTCTTTCTGCAATAGATGCTGCATCCATTCCGCCGGCCGCAAGTTCGGCTGCACGAATAACCTGAAGGCCGATACCCGTCGACAAATTGTAAGAATCGATGACGTGAAGCTTCTCATATCCGCCGCCCACCATCGCAACCACGTTGCAAGTTGAGCTCATCTTACTTGAGATGCAAAAGAAAATGATATCATCCCCCGCATCGATAAGCGGTCTTAACACAGCTTCCGCGCGTTCCTGGGACACTGCCGCAGTCTTGGGCGTAGTTTTGTTTAAATCCGCCCACTCAAAAATCTTGTCGGGAGTAATGTCTTCGCCGTCATAGTAAGACTTCTCCCCCATAATAATACTTAACGGAACAATCGTAATACCATATCTTTTAACCAGTTCCTCCGACAAATCGCAGGTACTGTCCGCCAATATTCTGATAGCCATTATTGTTCTCCCATAACCTTCGCATACGACATAACTGCGTTCTTAACACACTGATCGCAGGGGCAGATTACCACGCCTGTATCAATACCCTTTAAATCCTTACAGGTAAGGGCTCCCGATACTGCCTCGAAATCCTCACAGATTGACTTGGCATACTTAACGGTTCCGTTACCTTCAAGCTTCATGCCTGCCACCATTACCGCGCCGATTAACGCGCCGCAGGTAGCCTTCATGGTTCCCATACCCACGCAAAAGCCCGATGCAATCTTCTTCATCGTATCTTCGCTTAAGCCGGTCTCCTCCGCAAGCGCTACTGCCACCGCCTGACAACAGTTGCACTGTCCGGTTGTCTTAAGTTCTACCGCTCTTTTAGCAGCTTCTTCAAAATTCATATTGTAATTCTCCCTGACATATTTCCCCACAAAAGGTAGTTTTTACTCCGTATTCATTGTACACCAAGTTGACTTTTAGTAAAAGAAAAAAAGCATTAACTTTTCTTTTGCGAAAAAGTGTTGAAAAACAATAACATAGTTCAAGGCTATAACAGCGATAAATCTATGTAGGGCTCGTTCTTTTGCCGCTTGCCGTAAATGGTTTCAAGCTCGGTTATCAGTTCGTCTTTGGTATAGAGAGTGTCGTCATGGCTCTTGATGGCGGCAGTAAACTCTATATTCTTAAGAATCTTAATCATATCAAACATGACAGAGACGTTATAACCCTTGACATTGGAATAACACCCGTCACCTAAAAAGATGAGGTTTTTGTTGACTGTTATGGTCAAGCTTCCCTTTGCGTGACTGCTCGGAAGTGGAAAAATGTCGATAACTACGCCATCTTCGAGGTGTACGGGGTTCTTAACGACAGTACCGCCACCGTAGTACTTAAAGGTGTAATCTCCCACATAAAGGTCGTTATCTATCGGTGCCAGGGCTTTAAGGTTACCCATGTGATCCGCGTGAAAATGGGTGATAATTATCTTCTTATTCGGTATCGATTTAAGGGTTTCAAGCGCCTCTTCATTGCTGCCCACGTCCACTATATAGGTGTGCTTGTCACCTTTTATGATGTAGACGTCGGCAGAAAGAGGATTGTCGCTGCATTCAATTTTGGAAATGTAATCGTTGATTTTAACCATATTCGTATATGTTTCCGTCACCGGTTTAGTCGCCGTCTTCGCTGTCGGGAATGCGTTTAAACTGAGTGTTGTAAAGTTCGGTGTATACGCCGCCGGCTTTTACCAGGTCTTTGTGCTGTCCGCGTTCTGCAATTTTTCCGTCTTTGATTACAAGAATCTCATCGGCAGCCAAGATTGTCGATAATCTGTGGGCTATAAGAATGCTGGTACGAGATTCGATGATGGGGTCGATAGCTTCCTGAATCTTGCTTTCCGAAATAGAGTCAAGGGCTGAGGTTGCCTCGTCAAATATAAGCAGTGCAGGGTCTTTGAGAAGGACTCTGGCAATGGATATTCTTTGTTTTTCACCGCCGGAAAGCTTAAGGCCGCGGTTACCGACCATAGTGTCAAAGCCTGTCTCCTGCGAGGATATGAAATCATAGATATTGGCTTTCTTGCAGGCATCGATGAGTTCTGCCTCGGTGGCATCGGGCTTGGCATAGAGCAAGTTGTCTCTGATGGTACCGTTAAAGAGGTAGGTCTCCTGAGATACCACGCCCACGTTCTTACGAAGGTAGTCAAGGTCGATTGTGCGAACGTCTTCGCCGTCAAAGAGGACTCTGCCGTCGCATACGTCGTAGAGTCGCGGGATAAGGTTGATAATCGTGCTCTTGCCGGAGCCGGAGGGCCCTACAATGGCTATGCTTTTGCCACTTTCAAGCGTGAAGCTTATATCATGCAAGATTTCTCGCTCGGGGTCGTAGCTGAAGAATACGTGGTCGAACTCAACCTGTCCTGTGGTCTTTGCAGGAATAACGGGTGTTTCTGAATTTTTAATTTCAACGGGCATGTCGAAGTAATCAAAGATTCTTGTAAACAGCGCCATTGAACGCATCCAGTCTACCTGAATGTTAAGAAGCGAATTGACAGGCATGTAAGTTCTGCCAAGAAGGGCCACAAGAACAGTAACGTCACCGATGGTAAGTGAGCTGTTGTACTTAATCATCAGGATACCGCCTGCAAGATACAGGAGCATAGGTCCGATGTTGGTAACGGTTGTAAGTACCACGAAGAACCAGCGGCCTGCCATGCGTTCTTTGATGTTAAGCTTGACCATGCGGGAATTGGCTTCTTTGTAGCGGTCGTATTCGTGTTTTTCTTTGCCAAAGAGCTTAACTAAGAGCTGACCGCTTACGGAAAGGGTCTCGTTAAGTATGCCGTTAATCTCATCGTTGCAAGCCTGGGCCTCATTGGTAAGCGCCCAACGGGTCTTGCCGGCTCTTCTCGTAGGAATTACGAAGAGCGGGATAACAGCTATTCCGATAAGCGCCATAATCCAGTTCTTGCTAAACATCGCGATGATGGCAAAAACAAGCGTAATGGAGTTCGATAATATGCTTCTGAAAGTATTGGTAATGACATTCTCGACGCCGTCGATGTCGCTTGTCATACGAGTGATGATATCGCCCTGATTGTTGGTGGTGAAAAATCGCTGGGACATCTTCTGAAGATGGCTGTACATCTGATTGCGCATGTCAAAGGTGATATGCTGGGCAATCCAGGTGTTGATGTAGCTTTCAAGTACGCCTATCAGATTGGCTCCGAGGTTGGTAAGAAGGGATGCCACGATAAAGAATACGAGCATCTTAAGGTTTCTTTTGCCCAGACCTTCGTCGATAATCTTACCCGTTAAAATCGAGGGCATCAGGTTTAAAACCGATGACAGAGAAATTGCAACGAGTACCAGTAACAGCTGTTTCCAATAGGGCGTAAGATAGGAAATGACGCGTTTTACCAGTGCTCCGGTAATCTTCGGCGCGTTTTTCTTCTCCTCTTCGTCCATAAAGCCCCGCATGATGGGGCCTCCCATTCTTCCTCCGGGTGGCATAGTGTAATCCTCCAATGTGTTTTCTTTGTAATCATCGGATTTCTTAATGATGAAATCCGAGATTGTATGCGGTCGCCGAATGTCTGCTTGTGCGAGCACAGCAGCCGCTTGGCTCGTCGCCTACCAAAAAGGGTTTTGAAAGATACTTCAAAACCCTTTAATGTTACTTATTTCTTCAATTAATTGAGATCTGAGATGTCGCCGGCGAGGTCGCTTACGCGGTCTTCAAGTGTACTGACGGTATCACTGAAGGACGAAACCTTGGAGTGGAGCTCGTTAAGCGCTTCTCTGACGGTTTTAGGCTGACCGTTAACCATCTGCTCGTCAAGAGCCTTTAAGTCTTTCCTAAAATCGTCTATGGCTTCGGTATAGCCGTCAATATCGGTATCAATCGCCTTTAACTCATTGGCAAAAGTGTCAATCTCCGCTTGGAACCCGGAAGCGTCAAAATCCTCATCGGATTTAATATCTTCAAGGTCATCTCTTGCAGCTTCAAGATCGTCTGCCGCATCATCAACCATTCCTTCGATATCATCAAGCATGTCGCTGATTTCGTCCTGAAGTTCTTCAAGTTCTTCCGCTAATTCATCTTCATCGTCGTTATCGCCGTCGGAAGAAAAGCTGAAATGGAAGTTCTTATTGAATTTCTTGTTGAATTTTTCGTTAAATTCTTTGTTGAATTTCTCGTTAAACTCTTTGTTGAATTTTTCGTTGAACTCTTCTACGTTAAAAGGAAATTCTTTCCTGAATCCTTCTTTTACCGATTCTTTGGCTACTTTCTTGCGGATAGCTTCTGTGGAGTACTTGTCTCCGCCGTACTGCGTGATGCTCGGCCAACCGTCCTGGAAGACAATGTTGTGGCGTTGCGGTCTGTATGCCGCGAACTCATCGGGTTCGTCTTTCATATCGCTATACGCTGCGGGTTCTCTCGCCGGCATGACTGCCATGGGTGCCTTAGCTGCAGTAAAGGAAAATGTTACGCTTACGTCGCCTTCGATATTCGGCGTTGTAAAGGGAATCTCGTAGAGCTCCCAGCCTTTCTGATGAAGGAGGGGCTTGATATAGCCTCTGTTAAGTCTGTATACGTTACAATTCTCCCAGTCGTTAAAGAATGCAATTTTGAAGTTGCATACTTCATTGGCTGATTCATTCTCACCGCCGTTAAGCCAGAATACGTAGCTGTATGAGGTGTTTGGGGTAAGCATGTAAGGTCTGGAAATCGCTACGGTCTCGCCGCTGTTCCAGCTGCCAAGCATAAGTGTCTCAGAAAGTGAACCGTCTAAGCCGGTCATAAAAGAAATATCAGTGTTGCGGCGAATCCACTCGTCGCCTTTGAATGTTATATAGATCATTGATTGTGTCTCCTCCGAAATAATCGATTTATGTTCGGGCGGAGCCTTGCCTGCAGACATTCGAATGGTTCCTTCGTCTACGAAGCTTGCTCGCCCACTCTTAATGAGGCCCTTCGCCCGTTTGGGAAAAGTGGTCCCGATAATGTCTCCATTGGCATCTGTAACTATAATGTTTTTTGTCATGGGTGTCCTCCCCTGATACAGATAGTGTTATGAAGTTTAATGGTCTACGTTTTTTGTTATGGGTGTCGTGCCCCGACCTGTGTGTTTGCTTTAGTCGCTGTTTTTTGTTATGGGTGCCTCCCCCGACCTGCGCGTTTACACTATATATAGGCTATCATTTGCGTGGGGCTGTGTCAATTTGATTTGTTGCGATTTTTCCTTAATTTTCTCGCATTTTTTGAGAAGTTGATGGGCTATTGTTCCGCGATTTGTGTTATCATTCTTAATAACATATGTTTTCGAGGTTAAATCATGAATGTCATAAATGTAACTGATTGTCACGACGAGCGGCTGAGTATGTATACCGAATGTAACGAGACTCAGCTTTTTCATTACTATGAGCCGCAAGGAGGAGTTTTTGTGGCTGAGACACCTATGGTGATTGAGCGGGCGCTTGATAAGGGATATGAGCCGATTTCTTTTTTCTTTGAAGATAAGGTGTGGGAAGCGGGCGAAGTGTGTGCTTTGGTCGAGTCGTGCGATGTACCCGATGTGCCGGTGTATGTGGCACCTTGGAAGGAAATGCGCGAGATTATAGGGTATAACCTGACGCGCGGGGCGCTTTGCGCCTTTAAGCGGAAGGCCCACGTTCCCGCTGCCGAATTGCTTGCTACGGTTAAGAAAGTTGTGGTGTTGGAAGAAGTGTTAAATCCTACGAATGTCGGTGCGATTTATCGCTCCGCCGCGGCGCTTGGAGCCGAGGCCATTCTCATCACGACCGTCTCCGCGGACCCTCTTTACCGCCGCGCCGCAAGAGTCTCTGTCGGCACCGTCTTCTCACTGCCCTTTACATACTTTGAGAAAGGTTCTGACTATATGGCTCTTCTTAAGTCTCAGGGCTTCACTACGGTTTCTCTCGCCCTGCGCGACGACGCCGTGCCCGTCTATGACCCTGCAATCAAGGCCCACGACAAGCTCGCCGTAATCTTCGGCAACGAAGCCAACGGCATCAAGCCAGAAACCCTCGCCGCCTCCGACTACACCGCCATCATCCCCATGTCTCTCGGCGTAGACTCCCTCAATGTGGCCGCCGCCTCCGCCGTAACGTTCTATGAACTGTTTTCGAAATAATAGTCAAAGCTTATTGTTCTTTTACTATCGCGTTCAGTGTACCAAATAGATCCTGATTAGCTTTTTTCGTGCTGATTCCCACCTTCTTTATTTATTTGGACTCGAGGTGGGAATTTCTTTTGACCCGCATAAGACAAATTTCCCACCTTTGATGAATTATCCTTGGCAAGGTGGGAATTATTTTTTACTCTCAGTACACGTTATTCCCACCTTTCATGCTTCTTCGTTAACAAGGTGGGAATTATTTTTTCTGTAGATAACCATTTTTCCCACCTTCTACAAATTTCTCGCTATAAGGTGGGAACTCCTTGATTCTTTTGTCCGAAAAAATTCCCACCTTACTTGCTTTTTAAGTTAGAAGGTGGGAATCATTAAATCATTGTGCGTCTAGCTTTTCCAACCTTTTAGGGAAATATGCCTTCAAGGTGGGATTTTGCAAAAACTTATAAGACTTTTCATTCCCACCTTACCAGTCAAATATGTTAGATGGTGGGAAAAAGTGTCACCACCTAAGCTCGCCGTCGCCACCCATGAGGCGGGTCATTTCTTCGATACGCTCGAGGGGGAAGGGCGGGCAGGATACGGGCTTCATGGCAAGAGACATAAGTTTCATGGGATTGTCGTCCGCCGCGATACGGTTAGAGCTTAATGCCCCGCATATCTTACAGCGGTGGACAATGGCCCATTCGCCGTTCTTGCGTACCCATACGGAGATGGGCTCCATTACGCCGCCGCAGTCTGCGGAGCGGTCGCCGGGCTCGTTGTCTAAGTGCTGACTTGAAAGGCAGTACGGGCAATGATTGCGATGGTCGCTGCCGGCGCCGGCAGGCACTACGAGCCTGCCACAGACTTTGCAGGTAAAGGATTCGTTGCAAGGGTGTGTCTTATAGTAATTCTTTTCGTATTGTTTTCTTTTATTTTCTCTGTTCAATTTTCTGTCCTCCAAAAAAGTTTATTTGTTCAAACCTTTGGGAGGCCTGCGAGACGTTTAGCAAACCTCCCGGTTATGCTGCAGTCTCCGATGTCTTATTACTAGATTTCAAGAAATCCTCCTTATTATTCAGGTACTGTGGCCTATTAGTTGTAAAAAGAACCTGTTACGCTAAATTCAGAAATCTTCTAAAGTTTTGCCTTTCGCTCTTCTGCGCTGGTAGACCCACTTGGAAATTTCTTTCTTCTTTGCGTAGTTTTTGGTGTTCTCGGCGTTGAAGTTGCGATAGAGCTCGAGGCGCTTGGGGTCGAGGCGGCCATCGCGGAGAGCCGCCTTGATGGCGCATCCGGGCTCGGTTTCGTGCCGACAGTTGCCAAACTTACATTGAGCTTCGAGCTCAATGATGTCGGCGAAGGTCTCTTCGAGCCCGTCTGCCACGTCGGCAAGGCCGATTTCGCGCATGCCGGGCGTGTCGATTATCGTCACGCCCCCGCCGAGGTCTATAAGCTGCCTGTGCGTGGTAGTATGGCGACCTTCGCCATCATCCTCACGAATTGCGGCAGTCTTCATGACCTCGCGCCCCGCCAGCGCATTAATCAGCGTAGACTTGCCGGCACCCGACGAGCCAAGCAGGCAAATCGACACTCCCGGAACCAGATACTCGCGAAGTTCGTCGAGCCCCCATCCCATGGTCGCAGACACCGCATGTACCTTGACCCCGGGCGAAACCGTCTCAGCCTCGGCAACATATGAATACGCGTCCTCCACCAAGTCCATCTTCGTAAGAATCACCACAGGTGTCACGCCACCCTCAAGCGCCACGCTCACATACCTTGCAATTCTGTTATAACTGTAATCTTCATTGAGCGAAGTCACTATAAACGCCAAATCCGCATTGCTCACCATATACTGGTCCGTCGCCGTCTTCGCCTGGTCCGGTCGCTTCAGCATGCTCACCCGCGCGCACACCGACGTAATCACCGACTCGCCCCACGGATTAAGTTCAAAGGTCACATAGTCTCCCACAATCGGAAGCTCATCCGGCCTCTTCTCGTAAAAGAAGCCCTTAAGCTTTGCCGGAATCTCCGACTCCCAGAACTTAATCGTATAAATATTCTTCTTAACCGACGCAATTCTTCCGAGTCTAAACTCATGAAGCGGCTGACATTCAAGCTCCAAAGGCTTCATAAAAGGGAACCTCTTACTAAACTCCGCTACCGACTCCTCATTCTCACACTCAGCAAAAAAAGACGCCTCTTCAAACCTTCCATGCACCTCAGAAAAGCCCGTATTTAAAGGGAATGCCATGAACGGATCGCTATTTTGACCATTGGAGTCAAAAATACCATAACACGCGCAATTTTTAAACCCGAACTTGGGATAATACCCCGGCTCGCCAAATATTACCACCCCAAGGTACCCGGCCTCACGCGCAAGTTCAAGCGTCTCTTCAAGCAATCTCTTGCCTACTCCTCTGTCATACCACAAAGGGTCCACGCAAAGTGGTCCGAAGGTCAGCACTTCATGCTCCGTATCCCCGTCTACAACTTTGGCACGCGTATAATAGATGGCTCCGACAATCTCTCCATCCACCTCAGCCACGCGACTGATTTCCGGTACATACTCAGAAGCCCCCCTTATCATATGCACGAGATAATGCTCGAAGCACCCGGGCCTGTACACGTTCCAAAAGGCCCGCATAGTCATAAGTTCTGTCTTGTAATAATCTTCTGTTTGTTCCTGTCTGATAATAATGTTCACTGTCTTAGTCTCCGTTTCTATTAATACAAATTCATTGGTTGAAATCTTGCGATTTCGATAAATAAACCCTGTGAATCAATGCGAAGACTCTCACAGCCAAGAAGCCGCCGTCGGCCAAGATACATATAGAACGCCCATCAAGCGAAGCACACACCTCACCCGCCTATAGACATAAAAATGCCGTGGCTACAAAACCACGGCACACAAAATCAAATTCAAAAATCAGTCACACCAACTAAAATCTGAAAGCCGAGGTCTTCACATTGTTCACTACATTTTCAATTGTCTCAATCGCAAACATTAAAAATACCTCGCTTTCCTAATTGATACCTACATACTACCAAGGCCCGCCCGCCTTGTCAACACCGCGCGACTAATAAACAATAGTTTTCTCGACACAGAGGCTTAAGTTATCATACGTAATCATGCCCTCTTTATAATGCAACTCTCCCCGCAGCACAAACGTATTCTCATATTCATACCACGCGCCTTCATCGGAACGCATTCCGCATTCGGCCTCAAAGAACAACTTGTCCCCCACGGCATAAATTCTGAATATGTCTCCAAAGTATATTTCCTTGACCCCGGCCTTATCCTCAAGCGAAATCTCCGAATACCGCGCTCCGTCCTTCTCAATCCAAGCCGTCATAACGCCCGACTCACCGTCAATCTCATACTTTACCAAATCATACGGGCACTCATTATGAAGGTGCATATCAAAGCATTCATCAAACTGCGTAAGCAATCTTCCGTCGCCCGGATCGACCACAAACAATTCCTCGGTCCAGAACCCCGTTCCTCTGCCGTCATTTATGGAAAAAGCATATTCCTTCTCCCCATCCCCATCATAATCATGAGCATCGAAGAACAGCACATAATCCATTCCCAAATCGGTATACAACGGGTACGTCTTACCACTTAGCAAAAGCAGGTACCCATTATAATTTACAAGTCCGTACAACTTCGCTTTTCCGCCATCGGCCTCCCCTGCCAGGAAGAACTCCGTATTCTTTGAAGGCTGCCCCGCCGCACTGTTATAGTCGTTTTGAGCATTCTCAAAACTTGAATACGCCTCCGCCAGAATCTCGGGCGTCGCCGTCTCCAAAAGCTCGTACGTCTTTAGCGCATTCTCGTACTCATACTCATATGACACACTTCCGCCGATTGAGTACAGATAATCTCCGGCTTCTGTTTTATCCACGGCTTTCATGGAAATCATTCTTTCGCCGGTATCGTCCTTTATGAGCAGCGCTCCATACCTCTCATAAAACGGCACATAATAAATATCCGCATCCTCAAGAAACGGCAAAAGAACCTTGGCCGCAAGATTCGGATACATGAAAGCATCGGGATACTCAGCTTTAAGTCTGATATAATCGTATACCCTCGAGTCCCTCGTAAGCCCGTAATCCGCGCCCATCTTGTCTATAAAAGCCCTAAGCTCATCCAAGGAGCCGGTCCTTAATTTGCATAAGCTTGCTTCTATTGTGTTTCCGTAGTCGTAAGGGACCACATCCGCGTACTCATCGCCCTTGTGCGCCACCTCATATTCCTTCAAACCGATAGTTCGAACATACTCTGCGGTAATTCCCTTATCCTTGTGCATTCGGTAAATGTACTCAGTTACAAAAGTCTTATCTATCCCGCTTTCACCAAAGGTAAAGAATACTATCGAGTCGTCTTCCTCACGGTCATCATCGTAGTATGCCTCATAAGGCTCTTCCTTGTAATCCTGTCCCATGGAGTAAAACAGCTGCTCATCGGCGCCTAAACTTCCCTCCGCCACAAGCACCTCTCTTGTCTTTTGAAACAGTTCCTCATACATATCCGAAAACCGATGATAATACTCCCCTTCAGCAGGCTCTTCCTCCGGTACTTCCACGCTCGCGGACAAAGAAACCGTCGACTCAGATACCGACGATACCACCTCTGCCGAAATGCTCTCCGTCTTCTTGCCGCAGCCTGCCATCACCGCAATACTCATTGTGACCGCAGCCACCATTAACCCAAATTTTCTCATATACCCACTCCTCATTCTCTCTATTCGCACCACTGGTACGCTATTCTCGGCGATCCGTTCTTAAGGTAGATAATCCCGCACCGCTTAAATCCATTTTGTTCCATAATGCTTTGCATCACATGATTATCGTGATGCGTATCCGCACGCACACTTGTCACAAACTGCTTGCAATACTCAAAAGCACACTTAAAAATCCCCTTGACCTTCCCGTCACCGGCCAGTCTGTGGATTGTCACATAAGGCTCGTCATTAAGCCACTCTCCGTCCTCAATATAAGCATAAGTCGAATCTTCCCCGGGGCACAAAGCAAAGACACCGTGAATTACGCCGTCTTCGCATATCACATGGCAGATTCCACGCTCAATATCTTCTTTAATCTGTTCCTCTCTTGGGTTAAAATGCCCCCACTGATTGGGATTGCCGGTACTGATCATAAAGTCCTGAGCAATCCTGTATATCGGCATGATTACCTCAAAATCCGCCGGCAAAGCTTTGCGTACGCTTAGCATGTTATTCTCCAATTGTGTCTATAAATATTTCACGTTATTCTCAATAAAATATTTTTCCCCTGTTCGCGGGTCCTGCTTCTCCTCCGAAAGGCTTTCGAATACAAATCCGCAGGCTTTCTGAAGTTCGCGTGATGCCACATTCATAGCTCTGTTGCCGGAAATCAATTTAACAGCGCCTTCACTGCGGGCAGCCTCCTCAAAAGCCTTAAGAATCTCACGCCCATAGCCCTTTCGCACAAAGTCAGGGCCGAGCGCCACACCCGTAATTTCGAACGCATCAGGACCGCAGGGGCACATAACCGCCCAGCCCACAGCCTCGCCGATATCCTTCGGATACACGCAGAAAGCATACTTGTTATTATACTGCCAGTTGACGGAACGTTTCATACGCTCTTCCGCTTCCTCCTCGGATTTGGTCGTCTCCCAGAGCATATACTTAGCCGACTCGTCCCTGCTCCATATATTCTTATAAAGAGCCTTCCAGTCATCAAGTACCGGCTTCTTAAGAACCAGATGCTCCGTTTCAAGCCTAAAGCCCGAGTAATCGTTTATGGCTTCGCCCTCGCTTGTAAGGCAGAAAATCATTATCGCCTGCTGAACAGGAAGAAGCGATTTCTTAAACTCGTAACCTACAAAATAAGGCGAATCTATCGCATCTTCAGACACTTCCTCGCCGATATAAAAAGGCGGGCACGGATTAAGTAACGCGTCGGGATTGGCCTTATCCATCACCGCTTTGGTAATCTGCAAGCCCTCAAAATCCTTAAGCGCCTCAGCCGGAAGCGAATCGGTGCAGACAACATCCTTACCGCGTACCGCCTCTTCGATATCATAATTCACAGTCAGCCCATCTATCTCATATCCCTTCGCGCAGCACTGCTCGAGACTGAACTCAAAGGCCTCCGAAGCTTCTTTCCAAGCAAGCCCGATATTACCCTTTGCTCCCATAAAAAGAAAACGACACTTCTTAATATCGTCCCGCTTCTTTGACAGCGCATACATATCAGACATCATCTCGCAAGGATGATTGACACTTGTAAGCGCATTAATAACGGGAACCTTTGCATACTTAGCTATCTCTTCAAGTACGCTCATATCCTTATGGCGCACCACAATTAGGTCTGCCCAGTTATTTAAATAGCCTACAACATCCTTGATGCGTTCCTTTTTATCAAGTGCTTCAGGCGGGAACAAAACCGTCTGCCCACCCAACAGATGTACACCTTTCTCAAAGGATACGCGCGTCCTTATGCTTGTCTCCGGAAAGAACATAACAGCTGTTTTTTTATCCAGAATCCGTTCAAATCCGCCTTGAGCCACAGCGTCAGCCGTCTCAAATATCTTTTCAATATCGGAATATGCCAGATCCGTCAGGCGTAAAAAGTGCTTCATAATATTCTCCTATTGGGGCTCATAATCGCTCGCAACATATTCAAGCGAAAAAGTCTCGCATACTACCTTGGAATCCTCTGTGAAAGGAATTCCGCTCTCCTCGGCGCACTCATTAAAAAACTCGATATGCACCTTTCTCCAGTAGGCCAAAGAACGGTCGCCCTCACCCTCCGCATAAGCGTGAGAAGCCGGTACCTCTTTAAAAGGATACACTTGCACATCGCTATTCCTGATAACGCAAACCGCTTCTTCTTTGGCATTAAGGATTACGCTGAAATCGCCGGGCTTGGGTAGCTCGTCAAGTGCGTCCTCCGCCACATATTCATCATAAGAGCTTGCGGTAGCAAATTTAACTCCTTTAGCCACAAGCTCCGCAAGTTCATCCGCCATCTCGTCGCTGTCGCCGAAGCCGTATGCTTCGTATGGCGTATTAATATCTACATTCTTCTTAAGGCAAAATTCTGCCCATAATTGTTCTGCCGTCATAATCCATTCTCTCTTTCAATTCTTATTCTGTCGTAAACCCCTGCATCAGTTCTGCAAATTTAAAATCTTCCCCATATAGTATTCGTCGACGTATTTCCCGTTAACATACATGGACTTGGGACGTACGCCTTCAACCTTGAACCCGCTCTTTTCGTAAAGGTTTCTGGCACCCACATTCTCGCATTCGACCGTAAGCTCAAGTCTCACAATGCCGCCTGCTTCAGCCCAGTTGTCGAGGTGCTTAAAGAAATCGGTTCCAATGCCCTTTCCTCTGTAGGCCTTCCTGATACCCGTCACGATATAAGCTGTATGGCGCACCCTTTGTAGTGTACCCCTTTCAGCCCATATAAAGCCTACTATATCATCACCGTCGGCCGCAACCATAAGTAAATCTTCTCCTGAAGCCGCCGCCTCAATGCGCGCTCTTAACCTGCTTAAGTCCTTGGTATTCTCTATACGCTCGCCGGGCTCGTACAACATATAATCTGTTTCTTCATCCAGACGACACATCATTTCAAAAAACTTTTCCGTATCGTCGGGCGTAATCGGTCTGATATTAATGTCCATGTACCCTCCTTAACCTATCAATCTCCTGTCAATCAATTGATACAGCCATTCTTCGTAAGGTGCGAATCTGTATCCTGTTGCCTCTGCCTTGTCGATATTATAGCTGTCGATATCGGTGACTCCGTTGTAAGGCGCCTCATCACCGTCATCCGCCATAACGGCCTTCAAACCGGTTTTCTTTTCAATGTATTCAATAATATCGCCTATCCTAACCGCTCCCTTTGAGCATCCGTTCACAGGGCCGCTTACGAAGTGATCCGCAAGGTAGGCAATGAACTCACCCGCATTCTTTTCCCATATGAAGGCCATGCTTCCGTCGCAGTCATCAACCCGCATCGGCTTCTGCTCCTTGATATGTTTGATATAGAAATCAAGCCTTCCGGTATAGTCGTTGTCGCCCATTACAATCGGGTATCTGACAAAAGAAACCTTCTCGGGCGCCATAAACTCAAGCACAGCCCTCTCAGCATTACGTTTGGTCTCGCTGTAGTCAGGGAGTCTTCCTTCCCACTTAAGCTTAAACTCTTCAGGCTTAAACTCTTCTTCCTTAATCCCTTCATGCTCATCATAATATACCGAGCAAGTAGACATCTGAATATATCTGTCGCAGCTTACATTCTCAAGAAGCGCCTTCACATCGAGGGAGCCGTAAGCAACCTTATCGATTATGACGTCAAAATGTCTTCCGCCGATTGCTTTCTTAACACTCTCGGAATTCATTCTGTCCATTGTCACATTTTTGACGTTTCCGCCAAACTCAGGATGCGAATTGCCCCTCGTAGCTATCGTCACATCATGCCCCGCTTTAAGCAAAGCATTTACCATAGGAATTCCAAAGAATCTTGTCCCGCCTACCACCAATATTTCCATCATTTATACTCCCGTTTTCACTTCTTGTATAGTACAGCAAGAATGGCTTAGATACAGTGTTTCTTCGTGCTATATCATATGTTATTTTATGTAAAAGGAACCGCTTACCCGGTTCGGCTGTACCATCATATTTCAGAGCGTTCGACAACCGCTTTTTCATCTGTTGACGATACAAAATCCCAGGTTAAAACGCGCAATTGTTTAATCTTGATTTAATTATTAGCCATGATAATCTGCCCTAGCCGCATCCTTCACCCGATAATCGCCCAAACATTTTGAGTCACAACCTCATTACAGGTCTTTTACAAAAAAACGGTTCATGGTACTGTGCCCCACTTCTCTCGGTCTCTCTATCTCATGGTACCCGCTCTTCTCGTAAATATGAATCGCAGCCTGCAAGTTATCATGAGTCTCAAGATACGACTTCTTAAATCCGGCCTGCTTCATAGCCGATTCCACATGCTCAATAAGCTTATATCCAAGTCCGGAACCCTTAACCGAATCGTCTAAATACAGCTTCTGAAGCTCCGCAGTGTCGTCAGACGATAGAAATCTTGCAAACCCGATTCCGCCTACAACTTTTCCTTCTATTGTGTACACATAATAACGCGCGTCATCTTTCCCGTAAATATCACTAAAACGGTCAAGTGCCTCGTCAAAGTACGCCGTCCCCGGAATGGCAAGGTCCGCCGCTTCAAGATTCTTACGTATTATGGCTGCTATAGCCGCATTGTCATCCGATGTAATCTCTCTAATCATAGCCGAGCCTCTCACTCTGCATTAATGTGTCCTGTGAGTTCTGTTCAGTTCATAGGCCACGTACTCATGGGCAAACTCATACCCAAACTTTTCCGACAATCGCACCGAGCCCATATTCTGAGCATCCCAACTGGGATAAAGTCCATCCCTCAGGCAATCAAGTATCAACGCCGCACAAGCCACACTCGCAAGCCCCTTGCGTCGTTCTTCTTTGACCGTATCAACCTCAATCTCAATACCTTCACGATAACTTGTATAAGACGATGCCCCCGAAACGATTCGACCGTCTTTCATGATGACCATACCGCGACCGAACTCCAGATATTTTTCTTTGGACTCAAAAGAAGACACAAAGTCAGCCGTAACAGGATCGCTAAGGCACATATCATAAATTTCGGAATCAATCTTGCGAAGTTCGTAACCCGCGGGAAGTTCACCGACTATCTCCTGCAAGCGGGCTTTATCAAATTTCGTATCCTTCTTAATTGCGTAACGCGTAACCTTATTAGCCTTGGGATAGCATTCTTCTATAAGTCGTGCCCATGCATCATTTTGCGGAGTCATTATCGTAAATCCATCCGGCGTGCCCATCACCAACTCGCGGTCAAGCTCACCAGCCACAAACGCGAAGCACCCTACATAGGCCATAGCCGCCTTAGGCGCCACAGTATCGGTTACATAGATTTTACCCATAACTTTCTGCAGACACGAATATATCAAAGTCTCCTGCCAGCCTTCGAAAATCGGTTCTGCAAGTTTCGTATCATTTAATTCGTATATCATGTTATTTATCCTTCAAATTTTCAAGACTGTTAAGTCCTTCAAGTATCGACCCGCATGCCCACGGCATCAATGCGAACCACGTAGATGCCACGCTGCCGTCCGGATAGTGCTCGGTAAGGAGTCCCTCGCTGTGGCAGAATCGTTCCGACATCCAGCCGGTCTTACCGTAGTCAAATTCACCATCATACGAGTTATGACACTGGCAGCTCCACAGCACAGTATCATTAAAACGCTCTGCTACATACGCATCATCGCGCTGTCCCAGATAATACTCCATCTCGCCTATTACAGAGGATGACATCGGGTGAATATGCGGATTGGTAACAGATGTTATGCTTCCTCCGCAGCTGGACCACTCCACCTTGCTAAGAGGCGGAACCTTGATAGGCGAGTTATAGCAGAACTTAAACGTAAACTCGTAGTAAAGCGCATCCCGCATATGGTCGAGAAATACATCTTCACCCGTCAACGCATGGAGATATCTTACCGCTCTTATATAGCTTAAGATTCCCTCGGAATCGATATTTTTGTCTATATCCAAAGGTCCGCCGTAACATTCTTCGCGGCAGATATATGCCTCGTGATACCATTTCTCGCTCACACGAAGCCCCTCGAGATACTTTTTCTCCCCTGTGATGTAGCTATAGTAAGCCGCAGCCGCCATACACCATGCACCGGAGAAAGAATCATACGCAAGACCCGCAGCCGTCTTATCGGAGAAGATATACGGATACTCTCCGTCAGCATTGCGGCTCTGCTCAGTTATCGCAATCACTTTGCCGGCATATTCAAGCCAGTTATCATGTGTAGTGCCCGCTTTTCTTTCCCACTCGTAAGCCCGCAAAAGAAGATAAGTCGACTGGCCCACAAGATACGCCGCATGGCCGGGAGTCGGCTGCTTGTCATACCACCAGCCCTTATTACTCCAGACTCCGTCCTGCTCAGCGGTGTAAGGAAGGCCATTAGCGGGATTGATGCACGTTGCCACGATGTGCTCTATGCTATCAAGCGCCTGCGCCCGCATCACCTCATCTCCGAGGCTGTGAGCCGACATAAGCATAGGCACCGTTGCCGAAAGTCCGTTGGTCCATGAAATCGACGGAAGCACCCTGTATTCAAAGCCCTTTCCGTAGTCAAACACGAATCCCGAATACGTATGAAGATTAGCAAGCCAGGCATCCTGCTTGATTGCCGTAGCCATATCCTTTATAGTGCCTAAAGGCGTGCACTTCTCGCGAGGCTGCTCGTGGAAAAGATTGTACACCTCCACCAAAGCCTCATGAATTCCGCGCTCATCCTCCGCCTCATAATCATAGCAATGAAGCGTCACCGAAACCTTCTCGCCCTTCTTAAGGCTGAAGCAGTTATCCCCAAGCGCCGCACGCTCCCTCTGCTTGTGCGAATCTATAAAGAGAAAGGGCGCATTCTCATATCCGATTGTGTACCACACTTCACGCTCCTCAAGCGAACAGCCAAAGCCCGCGTACTGCAGGAACTTCCCTACCTTCCCGGGATACCACTCTGTCGCCTTGTCGCCCTCGCCCCTAAGGAAATACGGTGATGCCGCAAAGCCTATCACACGCCCATCCGCATAAGCCAACGCACAAGGATGCGACAATCTGTCGCCTCTCACCATCCACCATGGACTTGCGGGGAACTCTCCGTTAAGCCTTAATCTTGGGGTAAGGCTGTCAGTCTTAAGCGGTGACTCGCCCCTGTTTGTTCCATACATTACGCCCGGCAGATAAAACCTCGGCGAGTAGCTCCCCACCGGCAATCCGACGCGAATCACTCCTTCGAAATCTTCATCGGCCGCAAACGTTACCGAAAGTTTCCTGCAAATATCATTGCTCTCTGCCTTGACGACGTTGACCCTAAGTCCTGCCTTTACGCAATCATCGTAATTTTCTGTTCCGCCTTTTCTTCTTGCTTTGAAGATTAATCGGGAAGTAACCTCATCGCACATATATAGTTTCCACCTTATTTTTTAAGATTATGAAGAGCCTCTTCATTATTTTTAATTATAGCCCCGAGTTTTCCGCAAGTCATCATTTCCGCGCAACTTCCACAAGTTTCGCATTCTTTTGCCATAGCGCACTGTCTTATGTCGCAAATCTTGTCGCAAAAAGGCGTCTTAGGACCCGGTATTCGGCAGCCCGAGCAGTTAATCATCTCGGGTGTAATTGTCACTCCGTTAAGCGCCGACCACTTTTTTGCCACCTCCGTACGCATGCTGTCATCATCGTTGACTGTGGCGATTCGTGCCTCACAGGCTTCACAGTCAAGTCCGCAGTATCCAATGTAATCGTTCATCCGTTTTCTCCTTAAACATATGTTGCTATATTGCGGCATAGCAACATTTCATGTTCTCACTTAATTGTTCTTTTCCCCTGCCCGGTCCTTGAAATTGGTATACAAATACCATCCAAGCACCGCATTAAAGCCTGTCGCCGAGAATACGCTGAACCTTTCCGCAATGCCCATGTACTCCGCAGGTACAGCATTGATGCCGATAGCACCTATAAACATCATGACAAGCGCTGCAGCCGCCCACACTCCGATGCCTGCGGGCGCCTTTCTTTTGCATCCCGCAACGATTATTACGGCCAAAGAAACAATCGAGAGAAGCACCACCAATGCAGTGACTACGATATGCATAACTTCCTGAAATGAGGCAATTTCTTTGCCCGCATCGTTAAGCGGGAACATGGCATAGCCCACACCCGATACCCAGTTCATTATGGTGAAAAGGTAGACTCCCACGCGGAATATCTTGGATCCGGCCTTACTGTCCGCAAGATATATGCAGGCGCAGGTGGAGCTTACAATACCGCACTTACCATAAAGAGCCGCAAGTTGTCCCCACAGCTGTTTGGACGGAGCCGTCTCTGCCGAAAGGTCGCTTACCGCCTGGGCCATCCAATTGTAACCTGGGTAAGCAAGCGGCGAGAATATCACTGCCGCAGTATAAGAAATAAGGGAAATGATTCCCAAAAGTCCCATATAATTGATAAGTTTCTTATTCACGATAAATTCCTCCCATATCTTTATTTCCAAGGTCTGACTGTGTCCAGCCACCCGTTTGCTTTCCAGTATTTGAAATCCGTATACTCAGGATTCTCCTTACCAAGTGCGGTCTGGAGCATGCGAACCGCGTAGAACTTTCCTTTGGCTATAAGTCCGGCGTGCGCAGGCTTGCTGTAATCTATGTGCAGGAGCTTCCGCGCAAGAGCATTGACCGATTTGGTCATTTCTGTTTTCTTTTTATCAGGAAGCTTATCCCATTCTATCTCGCTCATAAGCTTGAAACTGCGAGTCTTGATGTAACTCACACCCCACCAGGAAAGACTGTCCTTAATGTCCTTAACTGTAGATTTTGCACCACCGCCCAGGCACTGCGTAAGAATGACTGCGCGCTTTCCAAACATTTCTGCGGCCGGTTTGTGGGGCATCCATCGGTATGCGAAGTGGTCAAGAAGCGCTTTCATCGCTCCGGTCGTATGGTATACGTAAGCAGGCGAGCTAAACACCAGCAGGTCCGCCTCACGCATCGCCTTGTCAATCTTCTGTATATACTCTGCTTCCCTGCACAGATTCGGATCCTTCCTTATACACACCGTGCACCCTCTGCAAAACGCAGGGCAGTCCTTCGGAAAATAAAACTCCGTTATCTCCGCACTGTCCCCGAATTCCTCCAGAAACGCTTCCTGAAGCCTGTATGTAACGCCTTTTTTCTCCGTGGCGCATAAACTTACGATTTTCACTCTATTGTCCTCCCATAAATCTTGTCAAACTGCCTTAAATGCGCGTCGAGCAACTTCAAGCACTCCTCTTCCCTCGAGGGGTCCCTGTCGCACACCGTAAGAAGCGTGTATATCGGCGCATAGAAATGAAGCGTCATCACCTGCACATTGTCGGCACTTAAGATTCCGCCTTCCACCATCAGGTTAAACAGCATTCCCTGATACGACAGCGGATCGTCGAAATACTGTTTCATATAAACCGCCGCAAGCTCCTTGTCGTGGAACTGCTCAATCGTTAGCATCTTCCTGAATCTTTTCGTATAATCATCATGCAGATAGTACAAAAAAAGATTCCTGCCAAGCTCAATTAATTGTTCCTCGTTGATTTTCTTGTATATACCCGCATCTGTCGTCGGGTCCGTACCCGATATATTGAGTGCGCTCGCCTGTTTTAAAAATCGCTCGCTCATTTCCTCAATAATCGCATCAAAAATCGCCTGCTTGCTCTTATAATGCTTATAAAGCGACGGTGCCTTAATCCCCACTCGCTCTGCTATATCACCCACAAATACATTGGCATAGCCCTTTTCGGAGAATAGTGTTAAAGCTTCATCCAGAATTCGGTGTTTAGTGTCCATAGAAGTCCTTTCTTTACACAAGCGCCCGCCTATTACGGCAAGACGCCTCTACTATCGGCTAATTTGGATTAGCCTCATTATAGGCTAATTGCAATTAGCCGTCAAGTGATTTTTTGCACAAAAAAAGAAACCCACAACCTCCCGGTCATGGGTTCCCGCTTAAATTACGCATATTGTTTGAACTCAATCTTGCCGCTTCTCTTGGCACAGTTAAGCACATCCGCAAAATCACTGCACAGCGTCGAATATCTTAAATGCTCGCCTATCATAATCACCCCTGCATTGAGAGAAACCTCAACCTCTCCGCCGGAATACGGCACCTTTCGCCGTTCTTATTAACAACCTCGCTAGCAAGCCTCACACATTGGCGGGATTGTAGCATATCACGCTGTCTTCCTGCTGATAATGCCTGCCCGCAATCTTGGCAAAAGAATGCGCCCTGCCAACCCCTCCAAACCACTCATAAGGCTTATCGTCCGCCGTCTTTCCCGCCGCAATCTCAGCGCAGCCCTCGCGCAAGCAACGCATAAGGGAAATATCATCATAATCATGCGCATGCCCATGCAAGATAATGTCTGCCCTATCCTCCAAGAACATCACCTTATCAAGTTCCTTCACATACTGAGAAATCGGCAGGCACCCGTCCAACTGCATCCACAAATGATGGTTGATAGAGTCTCCCACAAAAAGAACTCGGTCCTCCTTAAGAAGCAGTACTATTCCTCCCGGCGTATGTCCCGGCAAATCAAAAACTTCCAGCGTCCTGCCCCCAAGGTCCACCACATCACCGCCGTGAATATCCTTAAAAGGTGGCATCGACACACCATCAGCCTTAGTCCCCTCTATAAACTCCGGCGACTCCGTAAAAAGCTTGGAAACCGGTATATCTTTAAGATTCATAAACGCTTCGTCAAAGAAAACATTTCCGCAGATATGATCCCCATGCCCATGCGTATTTATTACCACCAAAGGCTTATCCGTAAGCCCGCGCACGATATCGTGAAGATTATTCTCTCCGCACATCGTATCAATCACAGCCGCCTTCTCACTTCCGACTACCAGATAACCCGTTGCCGAATGCCCCTCATCAAGAAGATAAATTCCCGGCTTGATTTCTTTAACATAAGTTTCTACCTGTCCCATAATGCCTAACCTCCCAAATAGTTTTATTTCTTTCTGCAAATATAAAGCAAATGTGAGGACGCCCCAAGCAGTTCCCGCTTCTTTGCAAGCGCCGTAACCCACAAGACCTTATCAACACGCGCTTGATAAGGTCTTTGTTTTTATATGAGTATATGTGTCACCGGAATCGCTGTCAACTGTCCTTACAGTTTAATCTTCTGTATCCGTAAGAATCTCTTTGAGGCGCTCCCAGTCATAAATCTTTATTACGTCGTCGCAATCGGGCTGAGGAAAGTCGTTGGCTCCCCTGTACCAGATAGGATACAGCCCCGCACTTCTTGCCCCGTATACGTCGCAAAGCAGATTGTCGCCGATATACCAGACTTCTTCGGGCTTAAGTCCTGCCTTTTCGAGCGCAAGCTTAAATATATGCGGGCTCGGCTTTCTGAACAGGTAGTCGCTGGTAGGTAAGATAAATTCAAAGTGATTGTCGGGGAAAAGCCTGTTGATTCTTTCTTTGACCACGCTTCCCGCATAGGTGATGTTACTAAGAACCGCCGTCCTGATGCCTTGCTGCCAAAGAAACTCCAGCAACTCCGGCATACCCTTCGTAGGCTCGCCCGGTGAGGCCGCGTCCCAGAAGATTCGGTCAATCTCTTCGGCCGTAATATCAAGCTTAATGCCCATGAATTCGTAGAGGTACCCCGTAAACATGTGGTTCGGAATCTCTATCGTCATCTTAGACCTCGAAATCGGGTCCTTCCTGCCAATCTCGCCGTTCAACTCGTCTGCTTTGGCCTGCACCTCTTCAGGGGTGCGGTTATAGCGGTTCTCAACCGCATGCTCCATCACCGCCTTAGTACCCGCAAGCCCGCTAAACAACCGCTCCGCCACAAGCGTCTGCCCGTAGTCAAAAAGAATCATTTTAGGTTTGTTCATGTGCATAACATTCCCCCCCAATGCCTTTTATCTCATTTTTCAGCCCAAAAAACAGTACCGCATGACCCCACAGTACATTATTCCCGCACAGGGTCATGTAAAATCGCTATTTCCCATAGCATTTTCATAATGCCACTGACCCTACGGACACTTTCTGCTCATAGGGTCAACAAAATGCGCTGAAATTCTTTAAACAGCATGACCCTGATTACTAATTTCTCAATTTAGGGTCATTACACACTTTTTTAGCGCTTCTCCGAAGGTCGTCGCATGAAGTATTCGAATTCCACGCAGACATCTTCAATCCCGTATCCGATGATATTGTCCCAAGAATCCGTTTCCATCAGAAATCTCACAAACTGCGTTCCCAAATAGTACCCGGTATCGCCGTGCCCTTCGAATTTCACCCAGTCGCCGAAATATCGTTGATTATCAGCCGTCATCGTATCTAAGTCCGCGGCAAAAGAAGCCTTTATGCGTCCCTCATGACTGTCGCACCAAGCCAACCATCCATTCACATCCTGATGAAAATACTTGGAGTCCCCCAGCACTTCCTGCTCAAAGACCATCGCAACCCCTTCCGTGAACAGTTGCCACAAGAATCGCTCGCGTGACGATGCGGTATCTATATAAAGCTTGCCATATTGCCCCTGGTACACATGCCCAAGCTCATGCACTATGAGTCCGTTCATTGAATCGATATCGCACCAGTCAAGCTCGATAATCTTCTCTATTCCAAGGAGTACCATAGTCCTCCCGTTTATTTCGGTTACCCATCCTGCCCCGTTACAAAGCCCCAGATAAAGCACTAAGTCAGCATCAAGAGTTCTTCCGAAGCGCTCTCGCACGCGCTCATCCAAGTGCTCGGTAACTCTTTTAAACGATGCTACGGCTGTCTCTAGCCTTTCTTTTGCCGTTTGCACGGCATTCAGGACCGGCAGGTAATCATTCTCCCAAGTGAAGCCCGCCCGCAGGCATTCCTGCATATCTTGTACGCAGAGCTCCCGAGCGCCCGGAATCCACTTGTCAATGTAAGCTTCCCACGCAGCCATATCAAATATGCCCGCCTCAAAGACTCTCGATATATCCCCCAATGTATCAATAATGTTCATACCCATATACCCCTTAACCAACTACCGCCTCACGGTCATCTTGCCCTTCTTAACGGCCGACAAAGTGCCGCCTGTATTGATAATAAGTATCTTCTTACTCACAAATTACTCCAATCTCTCAGTCAAAATCTTCGCCAAGCGCCTCGGCAAGAGCGGTTTGGTATTCTTTTTCCTCGGCGATAAGTTGCTCTTTGTATCGTGCCAGTTCGCTCTCCGACAAAGTGTATGAACCAAGCCACTTTAAGCTTCCTGCCGCCTTCTCAGTCTTAATAACAATCTGCATATATTCCGGTCCTGTCAAAAGAAGCCGCATCGCCTCCTCCGGCTCCAATATTCCCCCGGTAGTGATGCCGAGCGTATTAAATATCGTATCGTTGGCTATCGGCCCTATAACCACATCAGCCGCAAGTTCATCAGGCTCAAGCCGCCGATTCCCGAAGATATATTTAAACCATTCTTCATCGCGCTTAAATTGCTTTACAAGGAGGCCTGCCGTGTCCAATTCGTATCTGTTGACTATGGAGTCGGCGCCTTTCTTGTGCCGCGCCCAGCGCCTAGCAAATTCCTCGTCGGAAGTCACATAAAACCCCTGCCCGAAGTCCGCATTCTTGCGCCCGTGGTGAATATCGGGCTCTCTGATAACGTCAAATCCTGCATGATAAAGAATCATACTTTATTCCCCATTCGGCTCGAACCTGTATCAGCCGTTGCCTTGCCGATTATAAAAAGCATTATTATAAGCACCACGGGGAAAACAAGCCCCACTCCCATACCGGCGCGGATATCATCACCCGCGTACTGGGTAACCTTTCCGACAATTGCCGGTCCGATGCTTCCGCCCAGGTCGCCCGCCATGGCAAGAAGCGCGAACATCGCCGTGCCGCCCGTAGGAAACTTACGCGACGATATGCTGATGGTTCCGGGCCACATGATGCCCACCGAGAAACCGCAGAATATGCAACCGACAAGGCCCATAATCGGGCTTGCGGAAAGAGATGCCAGCAGATAGCATATGACGCACAAAGCACCGGAGCCCAGCATAAACTTCTTAAGGTCCAGCTTGTCTCCGTACTTACCGAATATGATTCGGCTGATTCCCATGGTAACAGCAAACATGCAAGGTCCCATAAGGTCTCCGATTGCCTTCGTAAGGCCAAGCGCCGCTTCCGCGTAGGCCGATGCCCACTGAGCCATAGACAGCTCCGATGCGCCCGCGCATACCATAAGGATTATGGCCACCCAGAAAAGCGGCTTTTTCCCCAACTGCCTGATGCCCATACCTTGTCCGTCTTCCACAATCGGAACTATCGGGCAAGTGGCGAAATTATATATGTTAAAGGCCGGCACTAACGCCCACAACAGCGCAAGCCACCTCCAACTATCCATCCCAAACAATTTAAAAAACAGCGTCGATATCACAATCGTGCCCACGCAGCCCCAGCAGTAAAAAGAATGAAGCAGGCTCATAGTCGCTTCTTTGTGCTCGAAAGGACACGCCTCAATAATCGGGCTTACCAACACCTCTATAAGCCCACAGCCCATCGCATATACCGTTACACTGATAAGTATTCCCGCAAAAGCATTCGGTATCAAATCCGGCAGAAACGCAAGCCCCATAAGCCCTGCTGCCGAGCACACCTCCGATACCACAATCGCAACCCTGTACCCAATCCTGTCCACAAACTTAGCGCAGAATAAGTCAATCAATAACTGCGTAAAAAAATAAACCGTTGATATCAGCGCTATATTTCCAAGCGAAATTCCATAATCCGCATGAAACTTAAGGAATAATAACGGCGCAAAATTTGCGGCTATCGCCTGCGTAATAAATCCCAGATAGCAGGCCAGTTTTGTCTTGTTGTAATTGGGCATGGCGGGGTCCTCTCCCTTAAGGATGATTCTTTTTTATTATATATTGGGATTTCGCTTAATAGCAACATAAAGGAGGCAATAAAAAGTCGGGTCTTCCATAAAGGTCGACCCGGCAATATTCTTCTCAGGCATAATCAATATAGCAGCTGATATAACAACCATGATTGCCGGCATTATCTCAAATATAGAATCCTTATAAACTGCAATTATATTTTCCTAAGTACCTGCACGATATGATCCGAGAAGCCCATCAAATCCGCCCGCTCTGCAGTTGCAATAAGGTACTGAATCCATTCAGCATAAGATTTTTCAGACATAGAATTCACATTTTTGCTTATTATCTGTGAAAGTCCATCCTGTGCAAACCTGCATACTTTCTCGGCGCCATTTTCTTGGCATACTGCATCTGTCAGTTCGTCCACTGTACCGATTGTATCAAGAATTCTGGAAGACCCTGTATTATCTGTCACCAGAGCCGTTTCTCTGTCATAGCCGATACCGGTTATTTCGCTTGCGGGGTCTTCTGACATGAAAATTTCATGGATTAAAGGTCCATCCTGAAGGCAAAAAGCAATAAACACAGGTGCTCCGGGCTTAGCTATCCTAAGAGCTTCTATACATGCTCTTTTTCGGTCATCAAAATCCTTTATACTGTAAATCGGACCCATTGCCAAAACAAGATCGTATTCATTATCATTTAAGAAGTGTAAATCTTTCGCATTCCCTTCAAAAACCCTGATATGTTCATTCCCGGCAAATTCTTCTTTCATGTGTTTCACATATTCGGGTGTAAATTCTACGGCATCAACACTGTACCCTTCATCTGCCAAGGCCTTTGTATACACCCCTCCTCCGGCACCCACATCGGCAATCCTTGCCTCAGGAGCCAGGAATTTGTGCATATAATGCATCGTAATTATGAATTCTGTTTCATGAGCCTTGGTATAGGTCAGTCTTTTCCACTCAGGGAACCCGGTATATTGCTCTATTACTTTCTTTTCCTGCTCATTTAATCTATCGCTCATCGCTTTTCTCCTGCTAAATACTCGCCAAATCCCGATGTATCGTAGTCTGCTTAACCGGAATTTAAATATTCTTGCAAAATGCAATTATTTCTTGCTTCCTCGGCTCAACATTCTCCCTATACTCAATCGAAGTAAGTCCAAGGTGCCCCAAACATTCAATATGTAAATGTCCATAGAAATGCTCAATACTCTGAATTATTCTGTCGCACTCATGCATACCCGGACCTGTTCTGAGAGCAACCGTATATCCCTTTTTGCCTTCCTTTATCGAAGCATGCGGTTCATGAGTATCACACCATGGCGTGCATCTGTCTATGAATGCCTTATACTGCCCCGGAATATCTGCCCAGTAAGACGGTGATACAGAAACAATGATATCTGCATCATCAAACTCGCCCATAATCTTGAGGATGTCGTCATCCATAACACACTTCGCCGTGCTGTGACAAGACCTGCAGCCTTTGCAAAACTTGAAATCATAGTCATCTATGCATATACATTTTGTATCATATCGAGCGGAAATTTCCTTCTCGATGATATCGGCAATTTCGGCTGTAGCGCCCGTTTTCACGGGACTGCAGTTAATAATCAATGCATTCATCGATTCCCCCCCAATGTAGGTTATGCTTAAATACAATATCATCACTCCCGTAATTATAACATATTTATTTGGGCAATATAAAACCCCCGGCGATTACCGTCGAGGGTTTAAAAAAAACTATTCTGTTTCACTCTTAAGCATGCGCTTGTTTTCGTACATTTCTTTGTCTGCACGGTCGAATACGTCATCGGCCAGATTGTCTTTATCCGGGATGTAATCGGACATACCGGAGGCCAGCACTATTCCCGTGCCCGCTCTTTGGTTCTTAAGGCTGTTGGTTCGCAATTTACCCATCAATTCATGCCTTGATGCGTAATCGTTTCCCCGCAGGAAAACCACAAATTCGTCGCCGCCTACTCTGAATACAGGGCTGTGAACAAAGATATCGCACAAGGTGCGGGCGGAAGCCTTAATATATTCGTCGCCGGCCGCATGACCCTGAGTATCGTTTATCTGCTTTAAGTTGTTGGCATCACATACGATAATGGCAAAGGGCAGATAATCCATACCGTTGTCAATATTTCTTTGTACGGATTCCATCAGTTCCTTGTACGCAGTCTTGTTCTTGACTCCGGTCATTTCATCGCGCCTTGCCAGTTCTTTCTCGTTGTTTAACTCTTTAAGACGCTGTTTTTCTTTCTTAACCTCGGCATCCACGTTCTCCACACCTATAATAAAATGAGTGCCATCACTGGTTTTATTTGCCGTCATCCTTACATAGCGTGTCTTTCCCGATACAACTATACGGTAATCCAGGCATACGTTCTTATGCTGTTCCAAAGCGGAAATCAGGTGATCTTTGTTTAAAAACTCTTCTACTTTGTCACAGTCCTGCTTGTGAACGATTTGCGGCATGGTTTCTATGGATTCGCCAAAGAAATCGTCTCCCGATTTGCTGGTCTCAAGCTGACCGAAAATGTTGTTGACCTCGTATCTTACGAAGGATTCATCTTCTATATTTACGTAGTAAATTTCATCGTAGTTGGACGCTAAGCTTTCGGCTATCTGACCGAAGGTAACGGTCTTCTTTTGATTCTCTTTCTGTTTCTTTTTCGCCTTAAGTTCGTCTTCTATATCCTTTTCATAGAAGATAAGGTACTGTCCGTCATTATCGGGCATTACGGTAAAAAGAAAATATCTGGGCACATTCTTAACCAGAACCCTGTATTTAAAGGAGAACGAACGTCTTCCCTCAAGATTCTTTAACATTGTCTCTTTGCTGTAAAAGCCTCTTGCGTATTCTCTGTCATCCGGATAAACGTAAGTTTCAATGCTTTCAATCGTCTCGGCAAAAAAATCCGTACCCTTTACAGGCACATTCATGTCACTGTACTGACGGCTTTTTGAAAACTCCAAAAAGGCACCCGTATTAATGTCTATATAGAATATGGCCTCATAATCTTCCGCCATTACGGAAGCTATATGGTCATGAATTTCTTTTTCCTTCTTTTCAGCGACTTCCACAAAACTGTGCACCAGACTTATGCTGATTATGAGTCCTGCGGCACATATGGGCAAATATGCGTGGAAAATCTGGCCGGTAAGGGCAAATTCCATAACAACGCTCGTCCATGCAACTGCGCTGTATCTTACACGTTGCTGCCCCGTAGTTTTGTGCGCAACGTACAGCATATAGATGGATATAATCGTATAAAAAACAATCTGAAGTGCAACAAGTATGTATCTGCCCGGCAGTTCAATGTATTCATGAGCCTCGTTATAAATAAAAATGAAAGGCTTAAACCGGTTTATCATTAAGCTAATAACGCCTAACACGAACATAATCCATACCGCCAGCTGCAGGATGAAGCTGCGTGGCCCGGTCTTGTCAATGTATACCACTACAAATCGCGTCCACATTAACATGGTCAGAAGCATCAGCAGAAAGTAGAAAACGGTGCACGTGTATATATAGGGAAACAACGCCTGAACATCTTTGCGCTCGTACATAATTCCCCATGCGGTATCCACCAGGAAATACAAGTTAGCAGACATAAGAAAATGACCGTAATGAAAGTCTAACGACTGTCTCTTATTTTCTTTGGAATTGCCGCGTCTGACGTTCTTAATGGTGTCTATGTTCAGTATTAAATTAAGTATAAGGGCTAATGCAGGAAGTACAGAGTATAACATCCGAACTGTTTAAACTCCTTTGATATGACTTGATTAGATTTAATCTAGTCATAATGTACTATGGTGCAATTAACGCGATATTGTATCAATTTGATGTGCAATATTATTCCGCCCCAAGGTCCTCTCGGTTTTGCTAATTATTATAATTTTATAAATTGATTGCACGCAATTTATTTTCGTGTTATAGTATGTACACAAAACAAATAAACGTGTTATATTAAATAAAAAGAGAAAGGAAACTTTAGACATGAATAGAATGTTTGATTTATCAGGAAAAGTTGCACTTGTAACGGGCTGCTCCACCGGCCTCGGCGTTCAGATGGCCAAAGCACTTGCGCGTCAGGGCGCATCCATCATCGCTCTTGCCAGAAGACAGGAACTTATTGATGAAGTAGCCAGAGATATTCGTGACACCTACGGTGTTGATGCCCTTGCCATCAGATGTGACATTACAGATACAGAAAACGTTGAAAAGGCAGTGGACGAAGCCCTCAGTCATTTCGGCAGAATAGATATACTCATCAATAATGCAGGCACAGGCGCAGTTGCTCCCGCAGAGGACATTACAGACGAACAGTTCAAAAACGAATTGGAAATCGACCTTTTCGGCACCTTCAAGGTTGCCAGAGCAGTTGCCAAAAAAGCCATGATTCCCGCCAAGTACGGCCGTGTAATTAACATCGCATCCATGTACGGACTTGTAGGTAACAAGATTGCTCCCTCTTCTCCTTACCATGCAGCAAAGGGTGGTGTCGTAAACCTTACCAAGGCCCTCGCCGGTGAATGGGGCAAATACAATATCACCGTTAACTCCATCTGCCCCGGTTACTTCTACACTCCTTTGACCAAAGAAACCCTTGACTCAGATTACTTCCAGGAATATGCAAAAACCGTAATTCCCATGGAAAGATACGGCATGGAAGGCGAGCTTGACGCAGCCGCAGTATTCCTTGCATCCTCCGAATCCAGTTACGTAACAGGCATTGCACTTCCTGTTGACGGCGGTTATACATCCATGTAACTTAAGTTTATATGCATGATAAAGGCAGGTTCATTGAACCTGCCTTTTGTGTTTTACAAAGGTCTGAGAACTTTTTCACTGCCTTAAATGCCTTGTTTTGGACATTTGTATGGCGAGTTGCTGTTTACCTGCTGCGTACGGTAGAAAGCTCAGGGCTACTGTATGCTGCTGGTGGCAACTGCCTTACAACATATTCAAATATCTATAATCACACTCTCTATTTATCCTTTATCTGGCATATTCTTTTTTGCCAAAACAGCTGGTAATATTAATGGCTGTTGTCCAAATGAAGAAGTTATTTCACCTATGATAAGTGATATTCTACTAATTAACTGAGACGTAACAAAATCCCCATTCTCCATAAATTCTTCTGCTAGATTTATATTTTTCCAATCATGTTCTGATTTGCGATCATTAAATCTCAAATCAGCACCAAACGATACACTCATGGTAAATATATTTTCCGGATCGAATGTTACCGATCTAGTAATCAAAATACGTACACCTTCATCGCTTAAGGAAGCATTCACATTATCTTGGCATAATATAGCGATTTGTTGGTTATTATCAGTATTTGATTCCTCAATTCTTTTATAATTAACCGCATCTAAAAAAATCCCTATTTCAGTTCTAAAATACTCTTGTAAATTTGCTATCATAATGTTTTCACCTCATCTTGATAAGTGTGCTCTACCTTAAATTGAATTATATTTTTACCGCTATTGACTGTAGTTTCATTTTCATAACTTGGCCTATCCATTCTGATAGTTTCAGTCAAATCTCTAACACTCTCAGCTAATGCTTTTGTTTCATCTTGATCATTATCGATGAATGATGCAATAGCATTTTCTACCTCTGAATTCAATGACTGTCCATCAACAAATGCTCTTAACGCTAATTTACGATGCAAATCAGGTGAAATTCGAACATTAAAAGTACCTTTATACTCTTTTTCTGGTTCTTTCCCAACCTCAGAACAAAATTCTATATAATCATCAACAGCTGCATGAAATTCCTCTTCTATACTTGCAATATTAGCCGATTCAAAATCAATATAATCATTAATTCCTTCTATTTTCCCTCGCAAAGTCATTGATTCTGAATCAAATTCAACTTTAGTATGATATCCCTTGTATTCCATAATATTATTCATCATAGCTCACCCATTTCCTCTAAACGATCTGCTAAATCCCTAATAGCTCCTACACTCATCACATCACCTGGATGTGGCTTATGCAACAAAATAATGCGCTGATCACTGCTTCTGAAAAATTTAACTCTTGAACCTGACGTTTTTCCCTTATTGTACTCTTCAAATCCCATCTGTGATAATAAGAACTTTGCTTCAGAATATGTATAATCTTTAGGGCGTGAACGCAACCTTTCTTTAGCCTTATCTATTTTACTCATCTAGAATTCCTCTTGCAACTATTTTCTAGTTGCATTTTAACATTCTCTTATTATATTTTCAATCTACAATAAAAAAATATAGAAAAATTTTACTTTTTTACAGCTTTGCTTGGACATGTTCACATATACTGCTTCTCATTAATTTAGTAATCACAACAAGATGTCTTTGCTTGAAAGGTACATACATACAAACTCGTGATATTTTTAGCCAAACAAAAACACCCCAAGACAGTTGTCCTGAGGTGTAATAAGTCGTATTTGATTGTCCAAAGACGTAATACGTTGTGAAACGATTATCTCTTGCTGAACTGAGGTGCACGACGAGCTGCCTTTAAGCCGTACTTCTTTCTTTCCTTCATACGAGGGTCTCTTGTTAAGAAGCCTGCTTTCTTAAGTACAGGTCTGAAGTCTGCATCTACAGTAAGTAATGCACGAGCGATACCATGTCTGATAGCGCCTGCCTGGCCGGTGAATCCGCCACCCTTAACGGTAACGATTACATCGTACTTATCAACGTTCTCTGTAGCTACAAGGGGCTGACGAACGATAACCTTAAGGGTCTCAAGACCGAAGTATTCATCGATGTCTCTCTTGTTAACTGTGATTGTGCCCTTACCGGGTACTAAATATACTCTTGCAACGGAAGACTTTCTTCTGCCGGTTCCGTAGAATTTAGCTGCTTTAGTAGCTTTCTTAGCCATTATGGTAATCTCCTTTCAGTCCTCTTAGAATGTTAATACTTCAGGTTTCTGAGCTTCGTGCTTGTGATCGGGTCCTGCGTAAACAAAAAGCTTCTTGCCCATCTGACGTCCAAGAGGTCCCTTGGGAAGCATACCCTTAACTGCGATTTCGATAACTTCTTCAGGCTTGGTAGCGAGCTTCTCTGATA
>JAFYDI010000040.1 GCA_017544835.1 Lachnospiraceae bacterium
GCTTAACATCAGAAAGCCCGACGTAATCGAGCCCGCCACCAACTGCATCCCCGAGTTCATTAACATGGTTAAGGTTCTCCTCGATAAGGGATTTGCTTACGTTGCAGGCGAGAATGTTTATTTTGACACATCCAAGTTAAAAGAATACTACGTCCTCTCCAACCAGAGCGAAGACGATTTGAAGGTTGCCGTAAGAGACGACGTTGACGAAGATACCAACAAGCGTAATAAGAACGATTTCGTACTGTGGTTTACAAAGTCCAAGTTCGAAGATCAGGCGCTTAAGTGGGACAGCCCCTGGGGCGTAGGTTATCCCGGATGGCACATTGAGTGCTCCTGCATCAGCATGAAGCACTTGGGCGAGAAGCTCGATATCCACTGCGGCGGTATCGACAACATCTTCCCTCATCATACCAACGAAATCGCACAGAGTGAGTCTTTCCTTGGCCACAAGTGGTGTAACTACTGGTTCCACGTTCATCACCTCACCCAGAAGGGTGGCGCCAAGATGTCTAAGAGTTCAGGCGAGTTCTTATGCGTAGACTTACTTGAGAAGAAGGGTTACAACCCTCTTGTATACAGACTCTTCTGCTTGCAGAGCCACTATCGTAAGCCCCTGGAATTTAGCTACGAAGTTATGGACAACGTTAAGGCCGCTTACGACAAGCTTAAGAAGCAGGTTGCACGTATCGCTTCCGAGTCCGCAGGCCAGAGCGTTGATGAGAAGGTATTTAACGAGTACAAGGAGAAGTTCATCGATACTCTCGGCAACGACTTAAACACCTCTTCCGCCATCACTCTTCTCTACGAAGTTTTGAAGGCTGATTGCAACAACGCTACCAAGAAGGCTGTTATCGAAAGCTTCGACGAAGTTCTTAACCTTGACCTTCTTAAAGAAGAAGTTGCTGACAAGCCCGCAGTCGATGCAGAGCTTGAAGCTTACATCTTAGAACGCATCGAAGCCCGCAAGGAAGCCAAGAAGAACAAAGACTTCGCCACCGCCGACGCTATCCGCGAGGAGCTTGCCGGCAAGGGCATTACCATCAAGGATACCAGAGAAGGTACCGTTTGGAGCCTTAGCGAATAATTCATAAGTGAACTAAATAATGTTGGGCGGTAGCATCACTGATTGCTCCGTCCAACTTTTTTGCCAAAGAAAGGTATTTAAAGTCATGAAAAAATCTGTAATAGTAGCGCTTTGTCTGTGCCTGGTGCTTTCGCTTTTCGCAGGCTGCGGCGATAATTCGAAAGATAACGATGTTAAGGTTACCGTCGGCGGCAATTATACATTCAGCCTTACCGACAACATCTCAGATATCATCAAGAATCTCAATGCTCATGATATAAGAGTTATGGATGCCAAGTATTCCCGTCTCTACGGAACCGACGATTCGGGTAAGATTTTCTATGGGAAGACTAAATTTGACCGTGAAGATTCCTCTCCCGTAGTGCTCCTTACTCCCGACTCTGTTCCAAGCGACACCACCGCAACCATGGGCTATACCAGATTCATCTTTGATTCTTCCAAGTATCCTTGTAAGTCTCTTTCTTTGTTTAAAGGTTGGGACGGTGACATTAAAACATTAGATAAATATCTTACGGAAGAAAACAGCATCCGCGAAGATGACTATGTTCTTGCCGTGTTTAAAGGCGGTAAGCTTCTTCCCGTTTCGGACATCTTAAGCAAGTATGCCGACAAAGCTTCCAAAGTCACCGAATGCGGTTCCCTCGACGAATATTTAGAGGCTGAAGGATTGTCCTATTTTAAGAACGAAGAAATCAATCGTATCCCGAGTTCCTATATCGGTCTCGAGGCCAATCCCACCAAGTTGCGCTCTGCCGACTTCTACGCAATTTATTTTGCCATGCTCGATATTGCCGACGAGTACCTTGCAGGCACTGTCGATAACTTCGGTCTCATAATCAAGGACACAAGAGGTTATCTTTACGTAACGATTTCAAGCTCCCTCGATAACCACATGTCGCTTAGGAGAGCGGAGAAGTATCACGAATAATTATGATTAAATAGATGAGTCTCCATTTTGCAAAGTCTTTGGAAAATGGAGACTGCAATAATTCAGGAACAGGATACCCTGCTATAATAAAAAAAGACTCTTCAGACACGAAGAGTCTTTTAAATACTATATATTAAACCGTAATGCGGTCGACAATCATCTGTTTAATCTCAGACTTGTCCTTGCCGAGAGCAAAGGCAAGTTCACTGCAAAGGTTCTCGCCGGCAATCTTAAGATACTTATCATCGGTTGCCGTGGTCTTCTTGCCTTCCTTTAAACGGATATTTCTTCTGGTGTGTAAGTTCTTGAGAACGCTTACGAGGTCATGAAGGTCACAACTCTTAATGACTTCTCTGTATCTTGCTTCTCTTAACTTGTCATTGTCAATATTCAGTTCTTCAATCGTTGAAACACTATCAAGCAACTGCTTGGCTTCATCGCCCGAGCAAATCTTTCTCATGGCGTTGTCGTTATCAACGGGTACGTAGACCTTGCTGCTCTTGGCGCTAAGCGGAACCAAGAGATAATATTTCCTGTCCTTGTCAGCCCCCGATATCGCCAGCGAAGTAATATCCTTAATCTGGCAAATTCCCCCGGTCATGTGTACTACGTATTCATCGATTTTATACATGCGTGCCTCCTTTTCACTGACTATATTATATCACAAAGAATGTACACACAGTAAGAATAAAATTAACCAAAAATTAACGCTTATTCCCCCGTTTTCTCTTCTCCCCCGCAATTGACTAATTTTAGTGGCTTTATACGGCCTCCCTGACACGTCCCGTCGGCCAAGCATAAAAAAGCACCGGGCGGGAGCGCTCGGTGCGGGGTGATTAGAGAGATAAAAGTTTGTCGACTAGGCCGGTGAGCCAGGGGGCGTCGACGGTAGCGACGCTGCCGGAGTCGACGGCGGTGGCGATGGCCGGGTTGATGGGAACGCAGGCTACGTAGGAGTCGCCGAACTGAGCTTTGAGCTCGGATTCCTTGGACTGACCGAAGACAGAAATCTTCTTGCCGCAGTCGGGGCACTCTAAGTAGCTGTAGTTCTCTACTACGCCGAGGATAGGGATGTTCATCATCTCTGCCATCTTAACGGCCTTCTCCACTATCATGGATACAAGGTCCTGAGGAGATGTTACCACGATGATTCCGTCAAGAGGAAGCGACTGGAATACCGTAAGGGGTACGTCGCCGGTTCCGGGAGGCATGTCTACGAACATGTAGTCTACCTCGCCCCATACGGTATCGCTCCAGAACTGCTTGACTACGCTTGCAAGTATAGGACCGCGCCATACTACGGGGTCGGAATCATTGGCATTTATTAAGTTAAGAGACATAATCTCTATTCCGTTATCGGATACTACCGGAAAAAGCATCTCGTCCGCTGACGTAGCCTTGCCTTTAATGCCGAAGGCCTTGGGAATGGACGGACCCGTAATGTCCGCATCAAGAATGGCAACCGCGTTACCCTTCTTACTTACGGCTGTTGCCATAAGGGATGTGATAAGGGACTTACCTACGCCACCCTTACCGCTTACTACGCCTATTACGTGGCGCACATTGGACTGCTCATTCATCGGCGCAAGAAAGGGATTGGCTCCCGTTCTCTCACTGCAGTTTGAACCGCAGGAACCGCAATCATGATTACAACTACTCATTACAATTCTCCATTAGCCTTAAGTTCTTCAATATATCTCTTCAATGCATCTTCCCAAGAAGGAAGTCTCTTAAAGCCCATCTTATCAAGCTTGTCCTTGGACATTCTGCTGTTGAAGGGACGTGCTGCCTTGGACACACCGTACTCGGCGGTGGTAACAGGCTTAACATTCATGGTAATGCCGGCTTCCTTGAAAATAGCTACGGCAAAATCATACCAGTTGATAAAGCCTTCATTGGTAGCGTGATAGGTACCGTACTTGTCGGTAAGTATCATATCAACCAAAAGGCGTGCAAGGTCGTACGTGTATGTAGGTGAACCCCACTGATCGTTGACAACAGTAAGTGTGTCATGAGTCTTTGAAAGATTGAGCATGGTTCTTACAAAGTTCTTGCCGTTGATACCGAATACCCATGCGATACGCACGATAAAGTACTTATCAAGGATTTCTTTGACCGCATCCTCACCGTCACGCTTGGTAAGACCATAAACGCTTACGGGACCGGTAGGATCGTCGGGCTCCCAGGGACGCTCGCCCTGACCATCGAATACATAGTCCGTGCTTATCTGAATCATCTTAATATCAAGCTTCTTACATACCTTGGCAATGTTGCGGGGACCTTCAACGTTAACAAGTCTGACTTTCTCCTTCTTGTCCTCGTCTTCTGCCGCATCAACTGCCGTCCATGCAGCGCAGTGAATAACCGCATCGGGGTTAGCCTCGGTAATAACCTTGTCTACGCTACCTGCATCGGTAATATCCATTTCGTCGATATCAACGCCGATGCCCTCTATATTTCTCTTGGCGAGTTCTCTCATTACGTCATAGCCCAACTGGCCTTTGACACCTGTAACCAAAACCTTCATCCTGAATTCCTCCTAGATATCTTCCTAAACAGTATAACCGATTCCCGCATAATCTCAAGTAAGAATCTCTTAAATTCCCGTTACGGATTCCTGAAGACTGTCGTATATCTTCTTGGCCTTGTCGGAATCGGTCTTAAGCATCTTGCTAAACTCCCTCGGAGTACATTCAAGATACCGTTTAAACATTCTGTTAAAATAACTTGTATTGTTAAAGCCCGTCCTGAATCCGAGCTCCGATATCGAATCGACACTGAGCGGGTCCTTATAAAGAATCTTCGCCGCCTGAAAGATACGAAGCCTTATTAAGAAATCCACCGGCGAAACCGCCATAACACGCTTAAAGCACCTGCAACACTCATTGCGGCTTACGTGAATCCTGTCCGCAATATCCTCAAGTGTAATCGGGTCAGCATAGGACTCTTCCATGTACGCAATCGCGCTCTTAACACGTAACTCGTCCTGAGACGGAACGTTCTTACCGTTAAATGGTGCCTCCACCATCCCATAGAAGTCAAGAAGCAATACCCACAGCATACAGATGTAACCCTTTGTAGCCATTTCATAGCCGTACTTCTTAATGGTATTGGCCGCGATTATATCGTTAATCCTGTCAAGCGCCGATTCATCGCGAAGATTCGCCTCGTCCATAACAAGACAGGTATTCTTGAATCGTTCCCTCACCGGCGTAAAGAATCTCGAAGCAATATCATTGTCCGTCGATGTGTCTATTGCAAAGTCGGGTCTGAATACAACGCTGTAAAAAGCAGTATCCTCGGCGCTCGAAGATGCCAGCCTGTGCCTGCTGCCCGGTGTAATAAGCACACCCTGTCCCGCAACGACACTGTGAAGCCCGTCATCGCACGTGATGCGTAACTCTCCGTTATTGACCACCAATACCTCTGCTTCGTCGGGGCGCACCACCCACTCGGTCTGCGCGCTGTCGCCTTTCTTACGCTCCCAGAAGTTAACCGATACCGGATAGTCCGGATTGGGATAATCGTATCTTAATTCAGTATCCATTCTTTCTCCGGTATTATTCTTCGTAGTATGCCTTAACTATCTTCACAAGGTCTGCCACATCCTTAGAGCCCATGGTCTCTACCGCCGAATGCATTGCAAACTGAGGAAGGCCAATGTCTGCGGTCTTAACCGAAACATGTGCCGTAGAGATGTTGCCAAGCGTGGAACCGCCTGCCACATCGGAATTATTGTAATAAGGCTGAACATTGGCCTTAACGCTTGCCGCAAGTTTCTTAAAATATGCCGCGCTGACTGCATCGGTAGCGTACTTCTGGCTTCCGTTGAACTTAAGCACTACACCCTTGTTAAGGTAAGGTCTGCATGTGGGATCCGCCTTGCCCGCCATTGCAGGATGCACTCCGTGAGCGTTGTCCGCCGAAATATTAAAGCTTTCGCTTACCGCACGTAAGTACTCGGACCTGGCCAAAGAAAGTGCCTCGCACACCCTGAACAAGCTATCTTCAAGGAAGGTTGAGTCAGCGCCCTGCTTGGTGCCGCTTCCTACCTCTTCATTGTCAAATACCGCAAGTACGCCCGCATAGCTTCCGCTCTTAGCCTCAGAAAAGCCCTTGATACCTGCGAATACGCATGCCTGATCGTCAAGTCTCGGAGCGGTAATAAACTCTTTACCCGCACCCGTATAAACGCATTTCTGTCTTGTATAGAGGAATAAATCCTTGCCGAGAATGTCTTCTTTCTTCACTCCGGCTTCTCCCGCTATAAAGTCATCGAAGGTGCCCTTAGCCTTCTCACCGCCGAAAAGAGGAAGAAGGTCGTTCTGAACGCCGTACTTGTAACCGTTGTTGAGTTCGTGGTTCATATGAATCGCAACGTTGGGGATGACGCAAGTATCCTTGTCAACGTTCACAAGCTTCTCAACAAGCTTGTCGCCCTCCTTAACCACTACACGCCCCGCAACGGAAAGAGGACGGTCGAACCATGTGGAAAGAATCATGCCGCCGTACTTTTCAACATTGAGTCTTACGTAGTTATTCTCAAATACCATCTCAGGGTTTTCCTTAATCCTGAAAGAAGGTGAATCTGTGTGGGCGCTGTAAATGTGAAAGCCCTTAAAGCCGCCCTTAGGAATGTTAAAAGCAATCAAGCTCGAGCCGTTTCTCTTAACATAGAACTTATCGCCCTTCTTAAGCTTCCAGTCATCGGACTCCTTAAGTTCCTTAAAGCCCTTTTCGTCAAGTATCTTCTTAACGCTCTCCACGCAATGAAATGCGGTGGGGGATGCGTCTATAAAAGCAAACAATTCTTTCATCATTAACCTCTCTATATATGGATATTTACTTATTCACATGCAATATCATAACACCACGCGACACATTTTTCACCGTTTTTTCACATTTTTACGCCCCTTTTGGGATTTACTAATCGGGCAAAAAAACGTATAATCGTGGAGTATATTGTGTTATAAGGATTTTGAAAGGAAATTTACTATGAGTGATGAATTAAACAATTCATTCGAACCTTCGAATGAAGAAACCGATACTCCCAAGGCCACCCTTAACGGTGTTGATTTCGGTTCTGTTGAGGTTGGCGGCCCCAAGAAGGGACTTGTTGCCGCTATCGCAGTCGGCGCTGTGGCTCTTATTGTCGCATTGATTTGCGTAATTGTTTTTCTTATGAAGAAGCCCTCCACAGGCGACGAACGCGTAAGCAGTGTAAGCACCACGAATTCGGCTTCCGAAACATCTGCTTCCGATGAGACACCTGCCTCAGAGACCGAGAGCGACGTTTCCGAGAACGACCCCGATGAAGCATACGGCTTCCCCGAGACTGTCGATTACAGCTTCGGTCTTACCGAAGAAGGTTTCGTTAAGGATGCCGACTTATCTACGGTTGCAGATCTTAATCTGGTAGGAACCGAGATTCCCTTTAGCGCAGTTGACTACATTGACGACAAGGTTGACGCAGACATTCTTTCGGTTGCCCAGCAGTATGCTTTTTACGATGACGACCCTACTCTTACGGTTGAGAACGGCCACACCATCAACCTTAACTATTCAGGCTCCATCGACGGCGTTAAGTTCGACGGCGGTACTGCCGAATATCAGGAACTCGTTATCGGCTCCGGAAGTTTCATTGACAACTTTGAAGAGCAACTTATCGGTGCTCACCCCGGCGATGATGTTACCGTTACCGTTACCTTCCCCGAGAATTACGGCAGCGCAGATTTAGCAGGCAAAGAAGCCGTTTTTGAATGTAAGGTCAACTCCATTTACAGAATTCCCGAAGTGGACGATGCTTTCGTTCAGAAGTATTTAAATGATTTCGCCGACAATCTTGCCGACCTTAAGACATATGTTAAGGAACAGGGCATGCAGAGCAACCTCGAGAGTTATCTTGCCACCCAAATCTCCGGTCTTGCATCCGCTGAGAAGATTCCCGAAGCTTATGAAGAAAATTTAAAGACTCTCCTTAAATACAACGATAAGTCTCAGTTTGATCAGTACAAGACCTACCTTTTATACTATGGCTACTATGATGCCGCTTCCATGACCTTTGAAGAATATTCTCAGGTATCTCCCGAGGAGTATGATTCAATCGTTGCCGAGAACGCGTCCAAGCAGGCCCAGTTAGACTTAACCTACGAATCAATCTTTAAAAATGCAGGTCTCTCAGTAAGCGAAGATGATTACGCGCAGATTAAAGAGTACTACGGCGGTGACAGTGCGGTAAGTTCTTACGGCGAGCCTTATTTAAGACAGATTGCCATTAAGTACTCCGTTATCAACTATCTTGCCGATAATGCGGTAATCGTCGGTGCGACTACCGAATAAACGTCCAAAGGGATTTACATATCGGTCAAAAAATCGTATACTCTTAACGTATGTCGCATAGAGATATACATAGGAAGGACTATTTATTATGAGCGAAGAAATTAAAGACACAGTGGAAGTAACCGACTCTTCCATCAGCAAGAGCAAGGCTAAAAGAGAAGCCAGAGCAGCTGAAGTTAAGGCAGCTAAGGTTAAGAAGAATTTTGATGCAATCCTTGGCTGGGTAATCGGTATTTTACTTGCCGCAGTTGTTGTTGCCGTAATCGGCCTCGGTATGTATCAGAGCATGAACAAGACCGTTTCCGATTCCAACTACAATGTAGGACTTACAGACGAAGGTTTTGTAAAGGGCGCCGATCTTTCGGCAGTTAAAGACTTAAGTCTTGTAGGAATGGAGATTCCTTTTGCGGAAGTTGAATATATTGACGATAAGGTTGAATCCCAGGTTGTGCAGGCTACTCAGCAGTACGCAACTTACAAGGACGACCCCGAGCTTACCGTAGCAGATGGAAACACCATCAACCTCAATTATAAAGGCTCCGTCGACGGTGTTGAATTTGAAGGCGGCACAGCCGACAATCAGACACTTGTCATCGGTTCCGGAAGCTTCATCGACAACTTTGAAGAGCAGCTTATCGGTGCTCACCCCGGCGACAATGTAACCGTTAACGTTACATTCCCCGACCCTTATGAGAACAACCCCGACCTTGCAGGTAAGGCGGCCGTATTTGAATGTACAGTTAACTCCATCTATACCATTCCCGAGTTTAATGACGAGTTTGTAAAGGCTCATTACAGCGAATATGCCGATTCTGCAGAAAGCTTCAGAGCTTACATTAAGGAGCAGGGTTATCAGAGCAATCTCGACAGCTACATTGCCAATTATGTAACAGAGAACGCTTCTGTTTCCAAGATTCCTTCTTCTTACAAGAAGCACTTAAGACAGCTTATCAAGTACACCGACGAACAGACCTTCGAGCAGTACAAGACTTACATGAGCTACTACGGATATTCGGATGCTGCCAACATGACATTCTCCGAATACACTCAGAAGAGTGACTCCGAGTACGAGAAGTACTTAAAGGAACAGGCCATTCAGCAGGCAAGCGTAGACCTTACATATGAATCAATCTTCAGAAATGCAGGCTTAACCATTTCAGATGAAGACTACAACATGATTCTTGAATACTACGGCGGTGAAGAGGAGGCTCTTAAGACATACGGTGAGCCCTATGTTAAGCAGACCGCTATCAAGTACGCAGTCATTAAGTACATTAAGGAAAATGCCAAAGTTGTTGAAGGCGTTACCGAATAATAAATATTAAATTTAAACCGTTCGGTTTTCCGGACGGTTTTTTTATTGTAAAATATATATATGGACCGGTTAAAAGTAATTGCACATATTCATACAGACTTTCCCGAGAAATTCGGTGTGCCGAGACAGAGCGGTATCGTTAAATCACTTATAGGACGTATCGTCTTCGAGCCCGAGTTCAGAAGTGCCGATGCCCTTAAAGGCATAGAGGAATTTGACTACCTGTGGCTCCTCTGGGAGTTTGAAGGCGTCGCTTCCGATAAGTTCGTGGCAACCGTAAGACCCCCGAGGCTTGGTGGCAACGAGACTCGCGGAGTATTTGCTACCCGCTCCCCTTTCAGGCCCAATCCTATCGGTCTATCAAGCGTTAAGCTCGAGCGTGTGGAATTTAGCGACCGTGAAGGCCCCGTTATATATGTCTCAGGTGTCGATATGCGTGATAATACGCCTATCTTCGATATCAAGCCGTATCTGTCCTACGCAGATGCCCATCCCGAGGCCTCCGACGGCTTTGCCGGTGACCACCTTGAAGAGGCTCTTACAGTGGACTTCCCGGATGAATTACTGGCTATGATTCCTGCAGACAAGCATGAGGCATTAACGGAAGTACTCAGTCAGGATCCGCGTCCGCATTATCAGAATGACCCCGAGCGTGTGTACGGAGTTTCTTTTGCCGGACGCAATATCAAATTTGTGGTAAGGGATAATGTTCTGACGGTGACAGCCGTTGAATAGAGTTACGATTATAAAGAGGAGGGTTTACATTGGAGATTAACAAATATCTTGAGGTTCTTCACACCATCACTAAGCTTAAGGATACCACCCGCCACTGCTACACTCCGGGCGGGCGCCATGAAAGTGTTGCCGAGCATTCCTGGCGTATTACGATGATGGCGTTCTTCTTACGTGACGAGTTTCCCGATGCCGATATGGATAAGGTCATAAAGATGTGTCTGATACACGATATCGGTGAGGTGTTTACGGGAGATATTCCTTCTTTTGACAAGTCAAAGGCCGATGAAAGTAAGGAAGAAAATCTCTTGACTGATTGGGTCAATTCTCTTCCTGAGCCTTATAAAACCGAAATGACAGCGCTATATGCGGAGATGGATGCCCGCGTCACTACCGAGGCGCGCATCTACAAAGCTCTCGACAATCTCGAAGCGGTAATCTCCCACAATGAGTCGGACCTCTCCACCTGGATTGAGAAGGAATACACGCTGAATCTTACTTACGGAGACGACAAGGTTGCCTTCTCCGATTATCTTACCCGGTTCAGAGCCCTTGTAAGGCAGGAAACCGAGGACAAAATCGCTCGTAATGAGTAATTGCTATACTGCTTTCACTTCATTCATTAAAGCCTTCATCATCTTGAAGGCTTTTTCTGTGCTCTCTTTGTTGACGGATAGTGCTATTTTACTCTCCCAAAGAGGCATAAGTGCATTGATTACGGAACTGATTCTTTCGGCAAAAGCAGCACTGTTCTTCTGGTAAAGAGCTAATTGCTCGGTGAGTGTTGACGCTACGGTCTTGGAAGTCTTAAGTTCCTTCACACGGCTCTTAAGCTGCGCAAAGGCGAGGGCGTCGGAATGTGTCTCTCTGTTATCCTTAACGTTATTAAGAAAGAGCTCTCCTTCTGTAACCGCCTCGGAAAGCTGTGTTATGTAAACCTCGTTGGTGTTACGTAGTTCTTCATAAAGCTTGCATTCTTTGAGCAAATCAACGCGTGCCTGCAAGAGATTCTCTCTTATGGCGTCTATCAATGCATCTGCGTAAACCGGGGTCTTGCGCTCATCCATGGACATGAGTTCAAGCAGGTTGTCGGTGAGTTTCTTGATATCCGAGTAGTCTTTTTCTTTGACTATGTCGGCTACCAGTTCGCTTAAATTGGCGAGCCTGTGCTGTACGCCTATGCCGTAGTTCATTATGGATACTTTATCGGACAGATTGATGTTGCTCATCGTTTGGCCTCATTTTCTTTGTATTTTCGGTAGTTGGGTATTGTTATCTTGTCTGTAAGGTTAAGCCGTTCGAAAAATACGCTTGCGTCCTCGTATATATCCTTGCCCTTAATACCCATTTCATCGGGCGCAAGGATTAAGAGCTTCTTGTCGTCGATTCCCATGTACTTTCTGATAAGGCTCTCGGGAAGAACCGCACCGTAACCAAGACCCCATTTCTCCATAAAGGGCATGGATTCCTTGACTCTTAAGAGCACGCGGCGGATAAACTCCTTACCGCACAAGGGATAATAGCACTTGCCGACGTTTATGATTTCGTCGGGGCGCTTAAGCTTAACGTCTGCTATAAAGAGTTCCTCGTAGTTGTAGCTTGCCTCAAAAGCATGCAGGTTGACACCGATACCGTTGCTTTCAAAAAGCGTAATCAGGTTAAGTGTAAGAATGCCTCGGTTTCGAATCTGCTCATCGGTGTTCTCGCCGCTGTAAGCAAGGTTTATATACATGTCGATGAATTTCTTTTCCTTGGCCTTATCGAGGCGAAACATGGTCTTGGGGGTGCCTGCCACAAAGTTGGGCACATGCGGGCGCGAACCGACAACTGCGGGGACCGAGCGACGGTAATTGGTCTCAATAACGTTAACGCTCTCGAGTTCCTTCTTAAGGCGCATGAATATACCGAGTCCTGTCTCATAACCGCCGTGACAGTAATTGATGGCGGCAGGCAGGGGCTCACCTGCAAAGTCCTCTAAGAGGTAGATACTCTTCTGCGTCTTAAACACCGACCTGTTTACTTCCGGTTCGCCTTTAAGATAGAGTTCGAGCTCTGTAAGGGACTTGAAGTTGATTCTGTATATTTTGAACTTTTCATCTCTGGTTATCTGTAGTGACGGGGTAACGGGCATTAATACTTTCTTCCTTTGCTTCTTACCAGTTCAACCTGCTTTGTGAAGGTAGTGAGGATGTTGCGGGTCGCGGACTTGGCATCGATTCTCTTGTCAAGTTCCTCTGCAAGGAATGCAAGATACTCAGGGTCTTTGGTCTGTATAAACTCGTAAATAATAATCTTCTCGATGCTGAAGCTTCCGTTTTCAAGATATGTCCTGATTCTCTGCGTATCTCTGGTGGTAACGATTCCGGAAGCGGGAATTCCGCATACTTCTCCCCACTTATCGGTAGCCTTTCTGAAGGCGCATACAAACTCGAACCAGTCGGGATAATCCTTAAGGATAGCCTGCTCAACACGGTTATCGTAATCAATGTAGATAGGAATCATACGCTGCTGTACGGACTCCTCAATTTTCTCTCTGGTGCTGTAGTTAACGTCTGCACCGCTTCCGTCGGTATTACCTGCCGCAATTACACGGAAATTGGGATGACGCTGCACGCGCTCGCCGCCGGGGAAGCTGTAGCTTGAATCAATCTTATTGGTTAAGAACGAATTAAGCTTTACAGTCGCCTTGCTGTTACCGTTATCAAGCTCGTCGCAGAAAGCAATTCCGCCGTACTTGTAGAGTCTGTAGAAGTTAGACTCGCTGTACTCGCCTGTAGCCGTAACATATCCGAGGATATCGTACTCTTCATTGATATATCCTATATCGTCGCATGTAAGACCGAGTATCTGTCCTACCTGCATAATCATATATGTCTTACCGCAACCGGAAGGTCCGATAAGGTAAGGGTTAACATCTTCCATAACAGCGGTAATTACGTCATCAAACATCTCGTGGAAGAGCTCGCCCTGATCCATTCTGCGTTTTTTCTCCGCCATAACCAGTTTAAAGCGCTCGGAAAAAGGAATACTTCTGTCAAGAAGCGGGCTTACCGGTGCTATGGGACCGTCGTGTCTGTGCATGTGAGGTCCGTGAGGAGGGGGCGGCATGAATCCGGGCGCGCCCATAGGAGCAGGGCCTTCGGAGCCGTGTTCACCGCCAGGCATAGGAGGTGCCATGGGCGGAACGGGGCCGTTATCTGCCTGCCTTACCATTCTGTCTATGCTTGCGTTGTTAAGTACGCTAAGCTTCTCTATCTTCTCAAGGATGGCTTCGTCCACCTTGGCCTTGGTCAGGAATTCGTTAATCTTTTCGTCGTTGTGAACCGTTCTTCCAAGTCTGTCTACAACTGCATCAGCGTCTTTGCCGAGCATTGCTATCTCTGCCGAAGTATTGGCGGTAAGCGCCTTGGCAAGTGACTTGTACTTGTTAAGCTCGGTCTCTGCGTCTGAAAATACCTGCTTAAGGAGAATGTCTTTCTCCATGATAATCGTTTTCTTTTGCGCAGCTATGTACTCTTTGAGCGCGAGTTCGACTTCAGCTTTGGCGTTCTGAGCCTTGGCATCCAGAGTCTCCTCGGAGATTCTGACGATGTTGGCCGCTTTATCGCTGAGTTCGTCGGCCATGGCTTCGAAGGTCTTACTCTTAAGCTCTATGCCGTCGAAGAGCTCCTTGCCGCTTGCAACAATTGCTTCTGCGGTGCTGACATTCTTCTCCACAAGGGCGAGTCTCTCGGGCGAAATATCGTATACGCCGTTGCTTCTCTCAACCTTTGAAACGGCTTCGTCGATGATTGCTTCGTAATTGTCGGGATTGGTGCCGGCAAGCTTCCTGACCATGATAAGGAGGTTGCTTAAATACCCGTAATCGTCGATGATATACTCTCTTACACGCAGGCCGTATGTCGACACAGCATCGAGAATCTTGTCTGTGTCATTGTATTTCTTGATGGAACGGATCAATACCTTGTAATTGTTCTTGTCCGCAAAAGAAGAAAACAAGTCAAAATCAAAAGAACCGCCCACATATCCGCCTGTAAGAAGCGCGCCGTCCTCATGAATAATATCCTTGTACAAAACGGCCCTTGTTTCAAAATCAGGCGTATTCTCGCCGAGCACAAATATGTCATCGTAAATCTTCTTGGCGTTTTCAAGAAGAAGTCCGTACTTGGCCGAATCTGCTCTGCTTCCTCTTATGGTGTCCCACGTTTCAACGTATAGTGAAAGCGGCTTAATCTCCGGTTCTCTCTTGCCGTCTTCAACCTTTTTAAGATTGGCAATAACCCTCTCAAGCGCCGCATTCTTCTGTGAACGTTTCTGAAGAAGCTCTATAATTTCGTGCAGGCGTTTTTCTTCCTGCGTCTGTCCCAATTCAATCTTAATTGCCATGGTGCTCTCCTTTTTTAAGTGTATAGCTCTTTCCCGCGTATTCTTCCTTGTAGAGCGCTTGCTGCGGGTAACCCATATCCAAGAAGTGAAGTTCCTTCATCGCTACGGATTCAAAAAGAATATATGCAAACAATCCGAGGTCTATCGGCGTTCGTGTTTTGTCATCAAGTCGCTCACTGCAGATTCCCAACGATATCCTGTCGCTCACATCTCCCGCGGAGAATATGCATTGCATCTTACCTCCGCTCTTTGAAAGGCTGATTGTCTCGCCCCAGGGAAGTATGTATTCCTTAAACTCTGCTTCGGCCAAAGAAAGACCGATGGCCACGCGTCCCTCTTCGGCATCGCTCTCAGGTATTGCGCTTTCGTTAAAGAAAACCCTCTCTCCGGCGCTAAGTATCTCAAACTTAAGCATCGGAACGTCTCCGAAAACATCAGCGGATAGGCTTCCCGCGTACCCGTATAAGTTGTCTTTGAAGGTAACTCCGATACCCCTTAAGTCGTGAATGATATCAACCGTAAGAGTATTATCAGGACGAAGCAGCCCGTTTATAATTGCGCGATGCATCTTGTCATTTTGTCGCGCGATTAAATATGGAAATTTGGTTGCTTTTTCATTGACCGATGCAGTCAGTACTCCTCGACCGTACCAGCTCTTGTTGTATATGTTCCAATTGACGGTCATGTCGTTAACGCCGTAAATACCGTCAATTATATATTTCACTAAGGGAAGAACAATTATGTGTATGTATGCCTTATCAAGATAAATCGGTTTGGCGGTCTCCGAAAAGCCGTTCAGCATATTTTCGTAGTTGGACTTTGAGCAGGAAATTGACCGATCCAGTACCTGCTTAGTGTTATAATCCAACACGATTCTTCCGTATTGTTTCTCAAGAGAATAGACTTCGACGATTTTATCAAGAAGCATGGGGAAGCCTTTGTCCGCTGCGCAAAGGTTAATTACCTTAGTGCTGTCATAATAAGCCAGCATGCCGGGAAGCGACTTTCCATCGTCAAAGAGGTGATAGAAGTTCACCATATCAAGATTCTTTATGGATGAGATTTGAAGTTCGATCTCACTCATTCTTTTAACCATTTGTAATACCCTCTAACCTTAAATAGTAAACAAGGGACTCTTATCGAGTCCCTTGCATTATACCATATAAGGTTGTTAAAAAGCCATTCCTGTAATCAGCCTATATCGGCAAATTACGAGGTTTAATTTTCTACTTGTACTCTACGTGTAAGAGTTCGTGAACTCTGCCTTCAAGTACGCCGCCGTGGTAAAGGTCTTCCACAACAGGGTTGTCGCCCGAGCACTTGATAACGGATGAGCGGTCTGCCTTAAAGAGACCTGCGGCACGCTTTTCCTTACCCTCTCTGTATACGAAGGGCTGGCCTGCACCTGCTACACATCCGAGGGGACATGCCATAACCTCTACGAAGTCGAAGTGAAGCTCGCCTGACTCAATAGCCTTGATAAGCTTCTCGGCATTGCCAAGTCCGCTTACTACAGCGATATCAAGCTCTCTGTCTCCGTAAGGAACCTTGGCGGTCTTAACACCGTCAAATTCTCTTAAGCCAAGGTACTCGATAGCCTTGAGTTCCTCGTTGGTCTTAGCCTTGGCAACTCTTCTGAGTGCTGCCTCGGTAACACCGCCGGTAGTACCGAAGATTGTACCTGCACCTGAACTGATGGAGAAAGGCATATCAGGGCCCTGAGGCTCGATTTCATTGAACTGAATACCGATTTCTTTGATCATGCGGGCAAGTTCGGAAGTGGTGATAACGATATCTACATCGCGGATACCGTTACGGATGAACTCCTCGCGGGTAATCTCGTATTTCTTGGCAGCACAGGGCATGATGGCTACGGAAATGGTCTTTAAGCCCTCTTCCTCGTCTGCTTTCTTGTAGTACTCTTTGATGGTAGCGCCGAACATCTCCATGGGAGACTTACAGCTGGATACGTAAGGAAGAAGTTCACGGTGCTTGGTCTCCACATAGCGAATCCACGCAGGACAGCAGGAAGTGAACAAAGGATACTTGTTATCGCCCTTTTCAAGCTTCTCAACAAGCTCACCGGCTTCCTCTACAACCGTTAAGTCAGCACCTACGGAAGTATCGAATACATTGTCAAAACCAAGCATTCTGAGAGCCGCATAAATACGACCCATGGTGTTCTTACCGGGCTCAAGTCCGAACTCTTCACCAAGCGCAACTCTTACTGCGGGAGCAACCTGAGCAACAACGCGGGTCTTAGGATCGTAAAGAGCTTTCCAGATAGCCTTAAGAGAACTCTTAACGTGGATAGCTGCGGTAGGACATACAGCCGCACACTGGCCGCAGTTAACGCACTCGGTGTCAACAATGTTACGTCCCATGGCAGGCATAACCTTCATCTTGCTGCCTCTGTAGGCAAAGTCGATGGCGCCTACGTTCTGAACTTCGTTACACATACGTACGCAGTCACCGCAGAGGATACACTTGCCGGGATCTCTTACTATGGACTCGGAGGAAGTGTCAATTTCCATTTCCTCACGATTATTCTTAAATCTGATGTCGGTTAAGCCAAAACGAACCGCAAGCATCTGA